>JABIPN010000010.1 GCA_018698915.1 Candidatus Woesearchaeota archaeon | reverse complement strand
ATTAGAGATGTTTAAGTGAGAAGTGTAATAAGAGAAGTTTTTATTAGAATATGTTTAAGTGATTTATCCTAAATATAATCCGAAAATTATTGGATATTTTGAATCAGATGCTATTGCTCTACGCAATCCTGCTATTATCTCATTGGCATGTCCTGTCTGATATTTAGAATACTCTTTATCTGATTTAGAAAGTTTACTTTTTCCGAATAGTTTTTCCCAAGATTTAACAAAGGGAGATTTAGATTCTTGAAAATCTTGATTCAATTTACCAATACTAACGCTTTTCTTAAACTTCAAAATAACCTTTATTATATCTTTAGCCTCTTTTTTTGAAAGATTTATTTTGAGACTACCTTCTTCGTCTTCATAATTATAGTATTCGAATTTTTTTCTAGGTAATTTACTAAAATAATTTTTCATTAGATACACACAAAAGCCTGTGTTCCGTTTATCCTCACTATATTGAATGTTGTTAACAAGAAGTTGTCCTCTATAACCCATAACAAATTTAGAAGTTAGATATTTATCAATGTTTTGAATTAGAGATGTTTAAGTGATTAATTAAATTCCCAGTGGATTGCTAATTTTTGGGTACCTTTGAATGCCTTGTTTAATTCAACTATAAACTCCTTTATTTGTTCTCTAAACTCCTTTATTTGTGCTCTAGCTGATTCCTTATCTCCCAGCTTCTTTCCTAACCAAGTACTTCCAAGCATCTTTGGTTCTTTACTTTTGAAATTTTTAAGTTCTTTCTCCAAAAATTTTATTAGTTCTTTGGCTCTAGGTTTTTGTATCTCAACCCTACTTATTCCATCGCTTACCATTTCAGCATCAGCCCTGCCCATATCGTCTTCGAAAAACTTATCTAATCTCTGATTTAAGAATCCTGCGTTCCACATTTCATGTTTTATTTTTGTCCCAGAAGATATGTCTAGATAGTATTGTCCCATAACAAATTTAGAAGTTAGATATTTATCAAGGTTTTGAATTAGAATATGTTTAAGTTAATCAACACACTTTTAAACCAATTATTAGGGGTTAAAGTATGACAACTGAAGTTCAAAGAGCCATAGAATCAGGATTTGAATCTCCTGGACACTATCTTGAATCTTTGAGAGATTTTGATAGAGTCCTTGATTGTCTAGATCGAAATGAAAATATCTCTGAGGAAACTAAAGAAAAATACCATCAGTATTTGGATGAAATCGGAATTGATGGTGTTTTTGAACTAGCAAAGAATACTAATGAGCTCTTCAAAGAATTAGGAATTAATTCATATAGGTTACAACGAGTGGAAGGTGGTCTGATTGGTGGTCGGGCAACTGTAGAAACACATGGAGACCAAATGAGGAACGGTGGTCTGATTGGTGGTCTGATTGGTGGTCGGAAAGGTGCTGAAGCACGAGGTCAGCATGTGTGGAGTCTTGAAGAAAAATTAGATATACATAAATTTCGTGAAGAGTCATTTAATCATTCTAGTAAATACTGTCCTAACTCTCCAAATTGGAATTATACTACTTCTAAAATGAACGAAAAGTATGGCGAAAATTGGTCAACTGGACAAGTCAGATGCGCATATCATTATAACAAAGATAAACTTCCTGACGAAGAAGAATAACTTTGTTTTGAATTAGCAATTTTTACAGGAATCGTTTTGTCGGCATACAATCTTGAGAAGAAAATTGGTAAGATAATCTGGTCAGTTGTTGCTGTATTAGTTATTGGGTTGGTTTCAGTAACATAAATAAAGTCTTATTGACTTAGTTTTTTATGGAATTAATAACAATAGTTCTAATCCTTATCGGACTATCTACTCTGGCAATATCGTTATTGGGTTTGGGTGTTGTTTCAAAGACACCAGATCGTAGGCTCTGGAGATATTTAGATTCTCGAGGTTTAATTAAATTTGAGAACTATAATATTATGACTACTGTTGAGTATGTTCGATTACGGGAGGATGCCTTGGCGAAAGGAAAAACTTGGAGTAATATCGTTGAAGGTGTTGCTGTAATTGGAACTGCTGAATATGCAAGAAATAAAGTTGCATTTTTAAAGAAAAACTCGCGATTACTTTGGAGAGGTTTACATTCTAAAAACTTTTCAGGTAGAAGAATTGTTCTTTCTGAAGCTGAGAATATAATTAAAGAAGAGAAGAACAAAAAGAACTCTTAGTCGTTTCGGCACCTTTTTAAATTAAATATTAGAGTTTCCGCTATGGTTAAAGAGATTAAGGGCTATCAAGTATGCGAGGTATGTGGATACAGATATTCTGACACTGAGAATGCTAAACTTTGCGAAAGCAATTGTAGATCAGGAACTTTTGATCCTGAACTTGAATCGCGAGGACTTCCTCCCGGTGAAGAAGTTGTTGCATAGGAATAGGTTTTTAAAAATTCTCATACATAGAGATTTATGTTAAAAACTAAATTGAGACTAAAATCTAACTCTATAATTTTAATTTTAATAGTTATACTTGGATTCTTCGTATACGAAGCAAATACTTACAATTCTGATGCTACAGGATTCTATGTTGTAAATCCTCAAGCAAATCCTACAAAGATATTCTTTTTTGAAAATTCAGTCGAATTTACACAAGTTGGTGCAACTGAATGGCGACCTTTTCAGAAATATACTGTTGATGAACATCGTTATTGTGTATTAGATTGCCAAAACTTTGCAGCTGAAAATAATTATGAAGTTATTCGAGCTAATTCTCGTAAATGGGGGACTTGTCTTTGTGAGGTTGCGCTTTGAGAAAACCTAAATCTATGAGTGAACTTGTTTATCATACTCGTAGAAAGGATGAGTTCGGAACTGTTCGAGTTTGGGTTTTCAAGGAGAATTGTACTAAATGTGGCAAGGTTAAGATGGGAAAACCTGTTAATCCTAAAACTGGTAAAGTTAAATCTCGATCCAAGGAATATGTTTGTTCTGAATGTGATCATAGTGTTGAGAAAGAAGCATATGAGGATTCATTGACTGCAAGTATTGAATATACTTGTCCTGAAGGTCATTCTGGTGAAATTGAAATTCCTTTTGAGCGGAGAAAGCTTACTATTAGGAATCTAAACACTGGTAAAAATAAAAGAAAACCTGGAGTTTCATTTAATTGTAAAACTTGTGATTTTGAAATTAAGATTATAAAGTTGAAGTAAAACTTTAAATAAAACTTAAGGCTATTTATTTTATGGTCTTAGTTAAGTCTTTGATGAGAAAACCGGTTTTTCTTTATCCTGATGACGATTTGAAAAAAATAAGTTCTAAATTGAGACGGAGTGATGTTGATGTTTTTGTTGTCATAAATAAAAAGGGTAAATTTCTTGGAGAGATTCATGAAATGGATTTGTTGTCGGCAGTTATTCCTGAACGTAATTTGAGTTCCGAAGAAGTAATTGGAATATTGGGTTTTGGCATAAAGAAGAAATTCTTTGGTAAGAAAGCTAAAGATTTTATGAAAAAACATAATGTTATTGCAAGTCCTGGAGATAAAGTTGAAGATATTGCAGTTAAGATGTATCGGGAAGAAATAAAGTGTATTCCAGTTATAGTTAGAGATAAAGTGAGGGGAGTAATTACTATAGGTGAATTAGTACGTCACCTTGCTTGATAAAATGTCTACAACTTCGTTACTTTCAAAATATGGACTTTCATTTCACCCATCTGAAAGTATTCTCTTGGCACTGTTCTTGGTTATTGGTCTTTCTCTTTTTCTTGGTGAACTATTTGAACGAATTGGTCTTGATGCTGTTTTAGGACAGTTATTAGCAGGAGTTCTTCTGGGTGGTTCTCTCCTAAATCTTGTTGATCCTCATCAGATTGAAGAATTTGCAATTGTTGGTTCAGTCTTAATTTTGTTCTTGGCCGGATTAAATGAGAAAAATGAAGCAGCTATGCTTAAAGATAGAGTCGCTTTGAAAATAGGATTAAGTATCTTAATTTCAACATTTATAGTTATGGCACTTTACTTCAGCACAATATTTACTATGACTCAAGCAATATTCTTGGGACTGGCATATGCAGTTATTGATTTGGGTGTTCCTGCAAAATTATTGCTTTCTAGAAACTTGCTTAATACAAAATTCGGTATGTCTGTATTGAATATATCTGTTGTAAACATATTTGTTGGGTTAAGTTTATTGACTGTATTTTCCATCGTCTTTGGGGGCGGTTATGATCAAATTCTTGGAAAGGTTGTTGGTGTTGGAATTTTTATAGCACTGTTTATGCTTGCTTCAAAAATAATGTCAAAGATGTCCAAAGGTCTTGCAAAACTAGAAAGTGCTGAAGCTCAATTTTCAATTACCTTCATTACGGTTTTGCTTTTTGCATATCTCACAGACATCTTGGGATTCTCTGCAATAATGGGTGCTTTCTTAGCAGGAATGATTGTTGCTAAATCTGAGTTTTCTGAAACCCGAGCATTTGCCGATAAAATTAAAGCACTGTCTTATGGAATATTTGTTCCTCTGTTCTTTGGATGGTTCGGTTTAGAATTAGACTTAATTCAAATATGGAAATTTATTGGGATTGCATCATTCTTTGTATTTTTGAGTTTAGCAGTTAAGTTCTCAGTAACTTATTTCCTTGCTCATCGAGATAAATTACCAGCTCCAGGTATGATTGCTTCATCAATGCTTAGTCTTGATATTGAAAGTTTGATAATAATTCTTATGGCTGTGAAACTTGGAGTCTTTATGAATAATGATCCTTTGAATATATTTGCTCCAGCAGTTCCAATTACTACTGTTGTTGTTGCTGTGTTGATTAAATTCTTCTCAAAATTGGAGAAGAAAGATCTTAAGTCTTTATCTTAGTCTTCAATTTTCCTCTGTAAAGAGTTTCTGTATTCTTCTGCTCTTGCAAAATTTCCGTTTTTATTATCTAAAACATATCTTGAATATAATTCTACAACTAAGCTAAAATAATAGGCATATAATTCAGTATAATTATCTTTTGATTCAACCAACTTTCCTAGAACTGATCTATGTTCAGATTCTAATTCTTCCAAATTCATTTTTATTACTCTTTCGTTCTGTTCATGTAACCGATCTATTAGATCTTTTGGCATATCTTTTTCTTATATTAACACATAAAAGGGGTTTGAAATTCATTAACTATAAAAAATATTGAAGTGGATTAAATTTATGAAAGATGGGTTAGTTGTTTGGATTTCTCAATTTTTGAAAGTGAGAGCACGTGTTATTGAGAAATTTCTTTACAATTTTATCCCTGCGTTTATCTTTGCTCCGTTAATATTTTACTACGGTTATATTCATTCTGAGATTGTTCTTCAATTAATTGCTTTGGTTGTGTTCTTGGTTGACTTTTATCATTTTGTTAGAAAGTGATGCTCGAGAAGAGATTTGAACTCTTGACCTCTGCATTACCAATGCAGCGCTCTACCATACTGAGCTACCCAAGCATGAATCTTGATGTTTTAGTTTGTTTTTAAGAATTGTTATTTTTCTTTTTCTTTCCAATATCTATATTTGCTGTCCCACCTTTTCCTACTTGGATAAATGTATTTTGACCCTCTTCATTTTTTTCCATTAATTCCAGCATTTTATCTCTTGCTGGAGCGAAAAATGCCTCGGTTTCTTTCATATCTCTTTCATGTTGAATTTGATCTTGAATATATTCCGGACTTGCTCTTATTTTTGCATTCATCATTTCAGCCTCTTTTGAATAAAGTTCTGCCATTGTTTCAAAAATTCCTTGTTCACTTTCTAATTGTTCAACCTTAAGTTTGTTCATTTCCACTAAATTTTTAGTCTCAATATCTGGCCTGTCAATAGTGATTGTTGTTCTTAGCCTTAATCCGTAAGAAGTTAATGAATTGACAATCTCATTCTCCATATATTCTGAAATAATCTCTTTGTTTTCAGGAAACATTTCAGATAGATCTTGTATTCCTTCAGAAACTTGTCTATGAATTGTTGTTTTGATATTTAATTTTTCTTCAAGTCTTTCCAAATTCAAATCTTGTTGTGTAATTAACTCACTCATAAATTCGTAAATGTGATTTGGATCTAACTCAATTTGAACTTTTGCACCTACTTCAACTAAATTATTATCTTTTGTTCTGTATAATCTATTTTCCAATTGTACTTCTGCAAGAGTTCCACTTCTAAGAACTGCATTATATGACTTTTTAGGAATTATTTCTCCTGGAGTTAGTAGTACATAATCAGATTCACTTGATAGTGGATCTTGTTTATCTAATATTGATAGAAATCCTTCCTCTACTGTTTGTTCCTCTTGTGATAGTCTATACTTAACTAAATCCATATTATTTTCCTTTAGCTAAATTATAAAAAGCCTGTTTTGTTGCATTATTAAAATTTATATTTGGGATTTTATGATTTCCTACTTCAGTATATTTTTTTATTGAGTTCATAATAGTTCTTACAGGTTTGTAAATTTTTGTTCGTTTTGCTCTACCTACTGTCATTGATTGTTCTACAATTTCTTTGCAAGTTTTGTAAAGTTCATCTTTAAATGAATCTTCTGTGTTCATTGTTTGAAATAGTTCATCTATTTGATTTACAAGAGATTTAGAATTTGGAATAGTATGCAAATAATTTATAATATCTTGTTCAATTTCTGTTGGAATATTTGGAAATTTGTTTGCTAACTGGAATTGAGATTGAATCATTCCTGAAATTTCTGCTAGTCTGTTTTTTGCAGGTTCATAATCTTTCTTTTGTATACATGCTAAATAATTAGATAATGCATCGATTAAATTTCCGTTTTCTTCGTCACGAATTCCTCGATTATATAATTCATTAAATGGTCCGTCGATAGTTCTTGCATTATCTTTTCCTAAAGATATTATTCTTGATACTGCATAATCTGTTTGAAAATCTTCTCTTGAGATTATATTATCTAATGATTCTGATTTAAGAGATGAAGTCTTTGTTGGTAAAGTTCTTATTGAAGTTAAATCTCCTAAAATAAATTCTCGATTTGATAGCTTATGGATAAAATTGTAAACTTCAAGTGCATCATCAATTAATTCATCGGGAATTGTATTTAGATCATTTAGGAATCTGTGTTGGTAAGGTTCTAATTGTCCTCTTAGTGTTTGTTGTATTTCTTCTTTCTTTGTTATATTTAATTCTAGACTTTGGTCAGGTAATTCATGTAATAATTTTGTTGAGCCTTTTCCGTATCCTAAATTCCATAAATACTCCTTAACTTTTTCAGAATATTTTCTTTTTTCGAATTCATTAGCGTAAAGTTCTAGAGTTTCATGAAAATGTTTTTCCAGACTCCATAAACCGTTTGGATCTTCCAATAACATTCCTACAATCTCTTCAGATTTATTTAGAACTCTATTTCTTACTCTTATTGTTCTTTGCTTGTCTAAAAAATATCCTTTTCTTTCTGCAACTTCTGCTGACGAATTAATTAAAAATTCCATTGAATCGCAAATTCTTTGCATTCGGATATTATTATGTTCAGGGTACTCTTTAGTCCAATCCCATTCTAAACTTCTATTTCCTTTTTTGACTTCTGCTGATTCTTGAATAAGATTTATTACGGGCTCAGGTAACGATAAACTTTCTAGAACTTTGTCTCTTATACTTGAATAAAATCCTTGATCTGAAACTTTAACTGTTTTACCGCCATTTAAAAGATGTAAACCATACGCTGAAAATAGAATTGCTTTTGCAATTTTTCCATCTTTTTTTATTTGGTCATTTGTATTAATTCTATTGAATGCTCCTCTTGCAAACTCTGCTTGAGAATAAATAACCATTTCAAATCCGTCTAGTGAATCTACAAACGGTTTAACATGATTTACTATTTCGTCGAGGCTTTTTCCGACGTAAGTTTCAGTGCTTTGATTAATTTGATTGTTTAACATTACAGTACCAATTATCTCATCTAATCCAACGGTATTTTCTGAATCTGGAGGTCCTCCTCTTAAATGTTTTGCAGGATTCTTGAACCATTTCTCCGCAATATACCAAATATCTAAATCTTTATTTCCTTGCTTTATTTTTTTTAAGTGATTGTTAATTTTATCTCGACTTGATTTTACTGAAACATATTCATCTCTGAAAACAACATTTAGATCTAAGTCTGAAGACTCATTTTCTTCAGAAGTTCCTGCAGTACCAAAACTATAAATTGAAACTATCTTTCCATTTTGATTCTCAATTTTGTTTTTGTAATTTTTGCTATATAATCCAAATTCTCTTACAAGCTCATCCGCTAATTTATTTTGTTTCATTTTATCTTAAATCCTAAAATATATTCTCCGTTTAATTCATAAATTAATTTTATATCTTTTAGATATTCAACATCTGATTTTATTTGAGTTAGATGTGTCTTTTTCTTTAGGTATTTGTATTCTTCTAGTTCTTGCAGATTTTCAATTATTTCTGCAGTTACTAGACTTTTATTTTTGTTTAATATATTTATAATTTCAATTCTTCTACTTATTGCTCGAGAAGTTGTTCCGAGAATCTTTGAATTTAATATAGATTGAAAACTCATTAACTTTAAATTTGATTTTAAATTTGATTCAAATTTTCGGTAGTAGAAATTTGTTATATCTTGTTTATTCTTAATATTTGATTTTAAGAATTCTGATTCAGCTGAATTTAAGCTTTCTTTTAGGAATAGATAGAAACTGAATAAATTAGTTACATATCTTATTGAATGTATTGACTCTCGTGAGTAATGTCCTTTGGAGTTTTGTATTGAAAGTAAATAATCAATTGCTTTCTCAACTCTTTGATTGAATGGATTGTCTGAAAGAATCATTAATACTAATGCTGCTGCTGCGGTTGCTTCAGCATTTCTGTGTCCGTCTTCGGCTTTTGCAATCCAATGTCCATCTTCTAGTTGTTTTGATTCTATGAATTTTCGAGATTTGATAAGATACTCTGAGCTTGCTTGTTTTCCTGAATTTAATAGTGAAAAAATTGAGGCAGTAGTTGCAGTTATGTATTCTTTTTTATCTTCAGGATTAAATCCCCAACCTCCTTCTTTTGATCTTATTGATTCTAACCAATTAATAAACTTGGTTTTTGTTTTATCGGGAATATCGTGATTTTTTAGAGCATCTAATACATTATAATTTACAATATAATTTGTTGAAGGGTATGCCATCCAAAAACCGTGTTTTTCTTGTTTGTTAATTAAATGATTTAGTATTTTGGTCTTAGTTAAATTATTAATATCTGTATTTGCATAACTAATTGCTGTAAGTTTCCATGCTAAAACTCCGAAATCTCTAATATTTTCTGTATCTACTAAACTACAATAATTTACTGCTTTTTGTATTCTAGAAACGTATTCAGGTTTTAAGTTGAATAATAATGCACGAATCGCTTGTGCAGTAGTTACAATTGGCTGTTTGTAAAGTGAATCACGCGTAATTTCTTCAGGTTCAGGGTCATTCCATGAACCATCTTGGTTTTGTAGCGATATTAAGAAGTTAGAGGATGCATTTAAGCTATTTTTAATATTATTAGTTCTGAGCATGTATTATTCCTGCAATTAAAATTTAAAAAATGGCTGAATACTTTTTCAGCAAAGTTTATCGACATATTTTTAAAGCGCATAGTTAATCAGATATCTACAGACTGTGGGCCTGTAGCTCAGTCTGGTTAGAGCACGAGGCTTTTAACCTCGGTGTCGCGGGTTCAAATCCTGTCAGGCCCGCTATAATAATTATTTTAAGCTTAGATTTGTTATACTATTATGCGAGATAAATTTCTTGATGTTGTTAAATTGCTAAAGTTTCACAAAAAACGAGATAAATTTTCTTTGAATTTTTTGAAGAATTATTTGTCTGCTGACGATTATCATAAAGTTTCTCGTAGAATTAAACAAGGAAAATCTTCAGTTGAAATTAAACGAATGGGTTATTCCTTTTTGATTTCTGGACGGGATTTGTTGCCTCGAGTTTATTCTTCAGGGAAGCTTGACAGGAAGTTTAACAAACTGGTTGAGAAGAAATTCTACGCTGAAAAGTATGAGCAATTTTCGAGTAGTGCTTGGTTGGTTCTTCCTGAATTTATTGGTCCAAGTGTTCTTGTTGAGAAGAGGATTAAATCTTTGTTGGCTTTAGTTTTATTTGCTCCCGAGTTTAAGTTGAATATTGTAGATGATTCGGGAGATATTAAACCATTAGTAAAATTTGTTAATGAGTTAGGTTCTGTTAAATCTAAGACTTCTAAACGAACGATTAAAAGTAGTGATTTGAATGTTGTTGAGAAAAATGTTAGACTTGGGAAGTTTCGCGAGATTGCAAATCGTGCCGGAAAAGAAGTTAAGATTTGTGAAGGTGATTTGGAATTTTTGAAAAAGTATGTTCGTGATGCTCGGAAAATTAATGTTAAACTCTCTGATAAACTTTTGGGAAAATTATCTCCTGATTTGATTCCATTGGTTAAAGCTTCAGCACAAATGGAGCTGCGTCGGAAAGTTAGTTCAATTGATGTTAAAAGGATTCTTTCGCTAAAGCTATAAAGTCTTGTTGCTGAATTCTGGTATGTATAAAATTATCCGTCCAATCTTGTTCAGAATTAATCCGGAAATCGTTCATGATTCGGTTATTATCTTGGGAAACTTTATTGGTATGACTCCATTTAAAAAATTGTTTGGTAAGGTCTATATATATTCTCATCCTTCTTTGAAAACTAAAGTTGGTGGAATTAAATTTGATAATCCGGTTGGTTTGTCTGCTGGTTTTGATAAGAATGCACAATTAGTTAATTTCATCCCGGAAATTGGATTTGGATTTGAGGAAATTGGTTCTGTTACTTCTGAAGCCTCTAAAGGCAATCCTAAACCTCGATTATTGCGCTTGCCTTCAGATAAGGGTCTTGTAGTAAACTATGGGCTTTGTAATGATGGCGCGAAAGTTATTTCTGAACGACTTAAAGGTAAGTTTGGAATCCCTATTGGTGTTTCTGTTGCTCGCACAAATAAACCAATGACTGAGAGAGAATCAATTGAAGACTATGTTTCTGGTTTGAAAAAAATGAAAAGTTGTGGGAATTTCATTGTAATTAATGTAAGTTGTCCAAATATCTCAGATAGTCAACCTTTCTGTAAACCTAATCGTCTTAGTAAGTTGCTTAGAGAAGTTGATAAGATCAAATTTAGCAAACCTGTTTTTTTAAAGATGAAACCTGATATGTCTCGAAAAGATATTGATGGAGTTATTAATATTGTATCGAAGTACAAATGGATTAAAGGATTTGTTCTTACAAACTTGACTAACTCTCGAAGAGGAGTTGTGAGTGATCTTGGAGAATTTAGGAATAAAGGAGGAATTAGTGGCAAGTTGGTTTCAAAGAAGAGTGATAATCTTATTAAATATATTTATGGAAAAACTTCAGGAAAGTATATTCTTATTGGAGTTGGGGGAATTTTTACTGCCGAAGATGCTTATCGGAAAATAAGAAATGGTGCTTCGCTAGTCCAGTTAATTACTGGACTGATTTATGGTGGACCTGGAACTGTTAAACGAATAAATAAAGGTCTTGTTAAATTGCTTGAAAGGGATGGATTTTCAAATATCAGTGAAGCTGTTGGTGTTGATGCGATTAAGTAAGCTTTTTATTTTATTGGGTTGGAGAGTTGAGGTTATGGTTAATGTAATAGTTAGTGAAAAGGAATATGTTTTATTGACGCGGCGAAGTAGTTGGAAAGAATCTGTTAACAATTATAAAATCGAAAAAGGTTTAGAAGATAAATTTATGGATGATGAAGAATTTGTAGATGTTGAGAATCTTATTCTTAATAGTGATAATCTATCTAAATTTGTGCATGACTTTGCAATTCATGGAAATACTCGTGTTCTTGGATTGCAGGAAAGAACTGGTAATGGTTATTTTTCTGCACTTAATGTTTTAAGTGGTAAGGGACTTGTTGTTAATGAAGGCCATAGAAGCCTCTCTCCTAAAGCGCGAGCATTTTTATTTGAATATGGGAGACGATTGTATGAATCTTAGTAAACATTTTTATATGATAATATTATTTGTTCTTTATGGTATTAACCATTGAAGCAATTATCTTTTACCTTTTACTTTTAGATAGTGTTTGTGGAAACCTAATTGTTTGGTTTTCTCCGAAACTTTTGAACTGGTATACTAATACTTGGAAGAAATTTTCTAGAGTATTTCCGGCAACTAAAGGGTGGATGGTGTTCTATCTTATCTTGGTATGTTGGATTGGATACAGTCTAAATCGTTTAGGAATTGTGTAGAAAACATTTTATACAATCTTACCTTTTAGTAAGTATGGTAATATCTCAAGTTAAAGCTGAAAAAGCCGTATTGGAATTGGGTCTTGGTGATGATTTTATTAAGTGGCTAAACAACAGATTGTCCTATCGTATATTTATGAATCGAATAACTGCTAAGCGTAAACGTGGCAGTCGTACAATTCAACGTCAAAGAGCTAACGAATTGGAAGAATTTGTTATTAGTCGAAAATAAAATGGCAACATATCGTGAATGTAAAGATGCATTGGTTGAACTTAGAACTAGGTTTGTTGATTCTAAGTCTGTTGCTGAACGACAGGTAATTTTTAATACTGCAATTTCTGATCCTGATTTGAAAGATTGTAAAACTCTTCAAAGCTGGGCTTCTTGGGCTTTCAAAAATATTGAATGGCAGTTGAAGAAGAAAACGGGAAAGAAAAGAGCTGGCTTTTTTTCAATATTTAACGAATGAATGCACCCAGAGGGATTTGAACCCGCGGCCCCCTGCTTACAAGGCAGGTGCTCTACCAGACTGAGCTATGGATGCATGAGATTTGGTTTTCTTTTTGCTTTTTAAGAGTTTCGCAACTCAATGGCGAGAGGGGGATTTGAACCCCCGACTTTCCGCTCATGAAACGGACGCTCTGCCATACTGAGCTACCTCGCCAATTTATCTCCCTCATTT
>JABIPN010000009.1 GCA_018698915.1 Candidatus Woesearchaeota archaeon | reverse complement strand
TACTTCTGAACGAACATTCTCTCGTTCCCGTTTACTCATATTTGCACCATATCCTGCCATTCCTCGAATAATCTTAACTCTTCTACCGTCCTTTGTCAACAATTCTCCAGGACTTTCATCAGTTCCAGCTAAAACACTTCCGAGCATTACTGTCGAAGCGCCAGCAGCCAAAGCCTTAGTTATATCTCCAGAGTTTCTAATTCCGCCATCGGCAATAATTGGAACATTAAATTTCTTGGCAACAGAAGCACTATTCAAAATTGCAGTCAGTTGAGGAACGCCAGATCCAGTAACAATTCGAGTAATACAAATAGAACCGGGACCAACTCCAACTTTAACTCCGTCCGCTCCAGCCCTAATCAAAGCTTCAGTGCCTTCACTGGTTGCAACATTTCCAACAATAATATCAACTTCAAACTTTTCTTTCAAAGTCTTCAAAGTGTCAACAGCCAAATCCGAATGTCCATGCGCAATGTCAATTACCAAAACATCAACATCTGCTGCAACTAAAGCTTCAGCTCTAACTAAATAATCTTTAACTCCAATGGCTGCTCCGACCAACAATCTTCCATGATTATCTAAAGAAGCATGAGGACGATTGATTCGATTCAAAATATCTTTGGAAGTAATTAAACCTTTGATGTTATTATCAGCATCAACTAAAGGTAATTTTTCAATTCGATTTTTATCCAATAATTCAGTAGCTTCTTCAAAAGAAATGTCGGGTTTTCCAACAATTAACTTTTCTCGAGGAGTCATTATCTCTTGTGCAGTCTTCCCATTTTTGTAAAATCTAATGTCTCTTGAAGTAATGATTCCCTTCAATTGCCCCGCCCCTGAGACCAAAAGACTGTGTACTTTTTTGGAATTCATCAAGGATTTAATATCTTCAAGTGGAGAATCCAAATTTACACAATAAGGGTCTCGAATAATTAAACCTTCAGCACGTTTAACTTCTTCAACCATTTTAACTTGTTCCTCAATAGAATTAAAGCGATGAAGTATACCAAGCCCTCCATTTCGAGCCATAGCAATAGCCATATTTGATTCAGTAACTGTATCCATATTAGAACTCACTAAAGGATTATTCAATTCAATATTTTTTGTTAATTTAGTTTTAACAGATATATTTTTTCTAGAACTCACAGAAGACTTCTTGGGAACAAGAAGTACATCATCAAAAGTAATACCGGTTTTCATGCCGTAATTAGGTTTCTTATTAAATCTTATAAGTCTTTACTAACAGCAGAATAGAATGTCAATAAGAGTAGAATTAAATCAGGGATTACTAATCCGACTAAGATCAAAACTAGATGGAAGAAAGTCAGATACGTTATCACTAGTTGAACTGGCACTTGAAGAACAAGGTTCCTTTGAAAATATTCATAACGCAGTCAAAAATGGAACAAACTACTCAAAAACCGCAGACATCGGAAGTGTGCATGCTGCGAACACATCAATTGTTGATATGGATAACACCTTATATCTTTTAACTGATAAATTAATGGAAGTTATTGAACTGGTTCCATTTGCAGAGTTAACTAGGGATACTTACAAAATTCGCAACAGTAATTGGGAATAATTTATATATAAAATCAACATAGTTATACTATGAACGAACTTGGATTGCTATTTTTATTCGGATCAATACTAGTATTTTTCATAGTTATTAATGATATCAAAAAGAAGCAATACAAAAACCTAAGAGATTATTTCATAATTGGAAGTTTGATTGCAATATTGGATATTATAATTGAAAGCGTTGGAACATTCAACAGCTTCTGGACTTACAACGAATCTATTTATTTCCTATTTGGTAAAGTTCCAATTGAATTACCGCTAATGTTTTTTATGGCCGGAGTTTTAGGAAAATGGATTCACGGAATTTCTAAAAAAATTAGATACAACATCCAATTGAACATACTCTTTTTTAGCCTTACTTTATTCGGAGTAATTTTATACTTTAGATCAACGATTCTTCTAGGAATTAATGAAGAAGTTGCAATATTCGCAATACCTGCCGCACTTTGGGGCTTCCACACAATTAAAAATGAGATTGACAAAGCCAGCGTACTAATTGTTGCACTATTTGTTGCAATTTTAGATTATATTCTCGAAGTAATTATTGTTGGAACTGGAAATTATACATACTTAACAGGATTCAAACTAAGTATACCTCTGACTTATTTCTTACTCACAATCGCATTCTTTGGATTAATGGAGAAGTTAAAAGTTCTAGATGATATTCTAGAGTACCCACTAATCAGACAAATAATTTGGACAGCAGGAATTAAACGTCGAGAATATATATCACGCATCAAACGTCGTATTAAGCGATGAGTTTTCATTCATAAGTCCGGACTGAACTACTTGTGTTGCTTGACTAACAATTTTCTCCAGAGGTTTAGCATTCAATTCAGGAAGCATATGTGTTATTGCTAAAAGTCCATCAAGCAAGGTTTGCTCCCTGAAAAGTTTTGAAAAACGCTCTGAACAGTAAAATACCTCTTTACCTTCTTGTTTCTTATCAAATGCTCGAACATAATCGGAAGTAACTTCAAAATTGTATAAAGTTGATTCACATTCGAGAACTCCATTCTCAAAAATAGCTGTAGTTTCAACAATACCCGTAACATATCT
>JABIPN010000008.1 GCA_018698915.1 Candidatus Woesearchaeota archaeon | reverse complement strand
TTCTCTGTACCAGGAGATAACGTAAACTACGATGTAGAAGTTGTTGTGGGCGGAACTACATCTGCACTTGCAGTAACTGGCGGATCACTGGAACAAGCTGATTTATCAAGTCTTAGAGCAGTAACTTTCGACGATGTTGTAGACAAGACTTCTGGACACCTAATTTTAGTTGGTGGACCAGCAGTAAACAGTTTAACTGCAGAAGCACTTGGTTTGGAATTTCCAACATCAGGCGTAGCTTCAACAATTCCTGAAAACAAGGCAATCTTAAAGTGGATTGATGGCGCATTTGGCGGCTCAAACACAGTATTGATTGTTGCAGGATGGGAAGCAGCAGAAACACAAGCAGCAGCAAGTGTTCTACAAGCATACAGCACCTATTCATCTGACTTAGATGGAAAGACAAGTGTTGAAGTTGTCGGAACAACTGTTACAGCAGTAGGCGCAGATACATCTGCAGAATAAAATCTAACTGTAAGGAAGGGGGAAACCCCTCCCTTTTATTTTTTTATCGAAATCTTTTTTAGTCAATCGCTATATCTAATTAGATGGGCAAAGTAAAAATCAAATCATCAGATATTATAACTTTTTTAGTTATTTTTATTTTAGTAACATCGATATTTGGATTATACATAAATAGACAAGATACAGTAAAGAAAAATACTATAGAACCCTCTTTTTTCTATAATGATGTAGCATTTTATGAGAACTCAGCAGGCAACTATGTCGTTTATCTTCAGACACAAGGAGATCCATTCCCTGTAGAATTCAATCTAGATCCAAGAACAATGTCCGATATCACCGTAGAAAAAAATATTAAATCAAAAATAAGAAATGCCACTAAGATTTATTCAACATATAACCCAAATACAAATAAAGCAACGCCTGCCAGAATGATTGGATCAATTATTGAATTAGGAAGAATGGTACCGTTTGTTACAGTTAATCAAGTTTCAACAGCTTTAGCATACACCGAAGATGATACTCCAATTGATTTAGATGTACCGATTAAGACTTGCAGTGATGCAACTTATGAAGTTCCAGTAATTCTATTTGAGATAGGTAAAGAAAACAAAATATATTCTGAAGATTTCTGTGTACACGTTGTGGGCATAAGCGGAGATGAATTAATGCGTTCAGCAGACGCAATGAGTTATTCTTTAGTTGGAGTCAATTAATCCAGAAATTTTAGATTCAGTAAAATATCCTTCATATTTTATTCCATCAATAACCAAAGCAGGAACACGCTCAATTTCATAAGTATTTATTAAATTTCTAACTGGTGCAAAACCACTAGTATAATCAAAAGAATATATCATAATATCGTGATTATCCGACTTAACATTAGAAAGCTCCAATCCTTGAGTCAAACAAGTTCTACATTCACTCTTTGGTCCATAAAAGTAAAGGATTGTGCTGTATTTAGTCCCACATTCATTATTGATTTTATTGATCAGTAAAAAGTGTTTAATTTCCAAAGCATTATATTGGTTTTTCAGTATTTTAACCGCTTCTTGCTCATCACCTTTCTCTTCCAAATAAGACAATCTTTCACCAAAATCAGTAAGATGATAATTAATATCTCCTAAACTCGATTCATCACAAAGGTTCGTTTCAACCATATCAAATAATACTTCAAAACCTAACGATTCAGTATATATTTCATTTTGTAAATCTTGAACCAATCCCAATTTACTTGAAACAGACAGATTACCAAGAACAAAACCACTCAGAAAGATAAGAATAGTAAGAGATAATGCTGCAACCACTTTACTTTTTCCTTTAGCCATATTTATTTATTGTACGCAAGCTTAAAATTACTTACTAAACTGTTACGCCAGACAACACCCCCAAATCTTAATTCATTTCCAAATATTTTGTAGTAAATTGCGCTTATCCACCAAACCGCAAAAAGGAATATATACAAAAGAGAGAATCCCAAATATCCAACCTTATAATCCGATTTATCGCTCGAATAAGACTTTGCTATAAAGAACATTAATAGACTGACAATTATAGCCAGCACAGCAACAAAACTAACAATCGAAACATGAAAATAAAAAGGAGTTAGTTTAATTTGTTGAAGAAGAAGGAGAGGATTAGTACCTGAGATACTCGCATAAAATATATCAATAACAGTCTTAATTCCTTCTCCGACCAGTATCACAAACAAGTAAATCATATACACTATTGATGCTATTGCAGTCGGAGCAATTACTGTACCAAGATAGCCATGTTTTGTACTGAATAGAACTTTTCGATACTGGATTGTTGATTCAATATAACCTAAATACCATCGAACTCTTTGCCAAAAAAGAGTATTCATTTTTTTAGGTGTAATGGTATAAACTGAAGCATCAATTGCATTAGCTATTTTATATCGCTTAGCCTGTATTCTTAAAGTCATTTCAATATCTTCGGTTATATTTTTAGTATCAAATCCACCATATTTATCAAAGAAAGATTTACGATAAGCAGTAAACGCTCCAGGAGTTACATAAACTGAATCAAGAAAATGATACACTTTTCTCAAAAATGCGCCAACCAAGTATTCAATATTCTGTATTTTTTGAGAAAGATTTTCATTAGTTTTTGACTTCATAGTTGGAGCAACAGCCATAACGTCAGGATTATTAAAGTAACCCAACATTTTTTTCAGAACATCTTTGTCTGCAAAAGTATCTGCATCCATTGTGATAAATATCTCACTTTTTGTCTTTTTCAAAACATAATTCATCGCATGTCCCTTTCCGCCCTTTTTCAGTGAAATAACCTTTATTCCGTATTTTCTATATTTCTTAGCAATAGCATAGGTTCTATCTTTAGATTCGCCATTTTCAACAACAAATATTTCTATTTTATTCTTAGGATAATCAATTGCCATTGCACTTTCAATTGTTGATGCAATACTAGGTTCCTCATTATGTGCAGGAATAACTATACAAACCGTAGGATATTTCCTAATCCCGGGATTACTCATTTTATTCATATTTTCAAAAAATGTGATTAAGAAAAGAAGCCCTGTAAACGTAGTAATAAATAATGCTACATAAATAAATACTATTGAGGACATGATTTTTCCTTCATGTGAAAGCTATTAAACTTTATTGCTAAACCACTAAGCTATCCAAAAGAACAGTAGCATAGACTCCTTTTCCCAATTCAAATTCAAACCATTCTTTTCCATCAAATTTCAGATTCTTTACTTTGACAAAAGGTTCTCGAGTAGCACCTCTTGAAGAAAGTTCAGGCATACTTTGAACTCTAAATATTTCAAGACCAATTTCTTCAGATTTCAATTCAACACTCAAAAATTTTCCAAATTCACCATCAAGTTTTGATTCATATCCCGGAATTTCTAGTTCATTCTCAAGTTCAACTTCCCCAACAGGAAAAGCAATCTTATGTCCTGGTAGATCAAACCATTTAACCTTAACTTTAGATTCAATATATTTTGAGACTGCCCGGTTCCAAATCTCCGATTGATAAGCATGAACAAAAATCCTTCTAAGCGGTTTAGCAACATTTCTCAAAGCTCCAGCAAAATCAGTTGGATTACGAATTAAATAATCAAGAACTGCTTTTTCATTCCCCAGAAATCGAGGAACAACTTTCATAATATCTTTCCAGTTCCCCCAATTATTCAAAACAAACTTATCAAACTCTTCACCTTCAGGACCGTGATGATCGGATAATATAACTTTAACTCCCGCTTCAAAATCACCCTTAACAATTGCACGACCAATTCGTGAACTACTTCCGCTTGAAAATCTTTGAGGGCCAAAATAGTTTACAAAACCTTGTTTTTTAATCAACGAAAGATTATTCTTAATATTCTTCTTTTCAGTTGCAGTCAAATCTGCACGAACTTTGAATTTATTTCCTAGCAAATTTCCGATATGAATATCTTCATCCGAATATCCAAGAAATTTAAATTCCATATCTTTCAAAACAATTCCTTCAACATCTTCTTTCTTAACTCCGAGAATGGAAATAACCTGACTAGTAATTGCTCGCTTGTCTTTGATTCCAGCATAATGAACTCGGACTTTACTAACTCTTAATCTCCGTGCAATTTGCATAATTGCTCGCTGAGTTGTCCAATTAGTTTTTGTCAACAAAACAAAAGCATACTTTCCTTCATCCTTTGTTTCAACATCAAATATTTCATCAACTACAAAATCTTCAAAAGCCTGCTTTATTTTCATAACAAATTAATTAATCCTAAACTTAAAAGTAACGCGATTGTTGTACTAATAATTACACCCAAACCAATAACGACCGTAGATTTACGTTTCTTCAAATTCAGAATACGAGAAATCGCAATAGCAGTAAATGCGCCAGTTACTGGCAAAGGAACAGCGACAAATAACAGCAAAGCCAATTCTTCCCACTTTTCAAATTCAGAAGTATATTTTTTTATCTTCTTTTCAAACCGTTTACCAAAAAGTCGATAAACCCATTCAGAAAAATGAGCCAAATCTAATAACCAAAAAGTGATTGGAATAATAATTAAATTCCCCAAGATTGCTAAAGGAAAAACATACCATAAATTCAAACCTGATGCAGCAGCATAAGCAATTGCACCTCGACCTTCAATCACGGGAATCCCACTCATAATAAACGAGATCAAATATCCAATCATGTTACATATTACTTCAAAACATTTATAAACCACTCTCAACAGACCAAGCGTATGACAAAAACTTGTATCACAACTGGAATGAATACAGTAAACGAAGAAGGAACTGTTACTTTTCCTTGTCCAAGTTGCAAAGAAGTAATAACTCGTTCTGGTTTCGCAAGAAAGAATTCTTTAGCTTATAAATGTAAGTGCGGTCATGAGGGACCATAATGGCAACAGTAGGTGTAATTATAAAAGTAGTTCCAGGAAGTCCGGATGCAGACTTCGATAAAATCTCAGAAGAATGTTCTAAACTTATCAAAGCTTTTGCAGAAACTGAAAGAGTAGATGTAAAGCTTGAACCTTTAGCTTTCGGATTAAAAGAAATTAAATTACTTTTCTTAATGGAAGAAGAAAAAGGAGATCTTGAACCTCTTGAAGATCAAATGAAGAAGATTGAAGGCGTACAAAATGCTGAAACAATTGATGTTCGAAGAACAATTGGTTAGAAACTCTTTTATAGAATCTTTTTCAGAATAATATATGAAATTTGGAGAAGGTATAAAATATTCTTGGATCAGACCAAAAGGTTTGACAAATATTTTTTGGATATTGGTTCCAATATTAGGTCTATTTATTTTAATTGGATATATAGTGGATGTTGTAAATTCAATTGTTTCTGGTCAAAAGGAGCAAGGATTACCAGTATTCCGAGGTTTTGGAGAAACACTCAGCGAAGGATTTATGTATTTTATAAGAGCAATACCTCTAATCTTTGCAGTTATGGCAGTAGCAGGAATTTCTGCAATGATAAATGATTCTTTGGGAGCAATAGTAAATTTACTACTAACCTTCTTTTATATACCAATTGCAACTATCAACTTAATGGTCAAAAAGAAAGTTTCAGCTATCTTTGAATTCAAGAATATTTTTGGGATGGTATTTCAAAATTTTGTAGGATATATTAGTACGTTAATTAAGACAATGGGATTTTTCCTTGTTACAGGAGTACTAAGTCTAGTGTTTGTTGGAATTCCTATGCAACTGTTAGCAACTAACGTTTATATTGCAGACTTTTACAGAGAAAATAGCGGAAACAAATAGTCATACAAACAAACTTTTTTATTAACAACTAACATACAAAAATTATGGGAATTCCTCTAAGAGATATAGTTTCAAAGCGAGAAATATCTATTGATGAACTACATGGAAAACGTTTAGCATTTGACGGATACAATGTCCTATATCAATTTCTTTCAGCAATTCGCGGGCCAGATGGAACTCCACTAAAAAACTCAGATGGAAAAATAACCTCACATTTATTAGGATTGTTGGCAAGAACAACAAAACTAATGGAACTGGGAGTAAAACCAGTTTTTGTTTTTGACGGGAAAGCTCCAGATTTAAAATTAGAAACTATTGAAAAACGTAAAGCCATAAAAATCAAAGCAGCAGAGAAATTAAAGAAAGCAACTGAAGCTGGTGACACTGAAGCAATGAAGAAATATGCTCAGCAAACTTCAAGATTAACTGCAGATATGGT
>JABIPN010000007.1 GCA_018698915.1 Candidatus Woesearchaeota archaeon | reverse complement strand
TCTGAAGTATATGTTTTGGAATGAGTGCACCAATCTGTCGAGATTTGAAATGTTTTGGAGATATCTCTGCGCGTGAGCAGCACATGAAGCACGGAGTTATTGGAAAACTTTTGGGAGTTGCCGTTGAAGATAAGAGTGTAATTTCGCTTGGACCAGGTGAACCCGATTTTTCTACACCTCAACCGATTTTGAATTATGGCGCACGTTTGTTGGCTTCGGGAAGAAGTACACATTATTCTCCACCGTCTGGAAGGAAAGAATTGAAAGAAGCAATTATTCAGAAACTTCGTCGAGATAATAAAATTCGCGCTAGACCAGAAAATATTATTGTTACTTCAGGTTCTCAAGAAGCTTTGATGATGTCTTTGATTACGACAATGGATCCTCATGAAAATATTATTCTCCCAAGTCCGAGTTATATGGGTTATGAACCTGCGGTTGAATTTTTGAGTGGTCGAGTTCGACAGATTCCGTTAAGACAGGAAAACAATTTTGATTTGGATGTTGATTTGATTAAGCGCGCAGTAAATTCTAAGACTCGCGGAATTATTTTTTGTAATCCGTCAAATCCTACTGGAATGATTTATCCTAAGAAAACTCTTGAACGTCTCGCAGATGTTGCAGTAGACAAAGGATTATTTATTTATTCAGATGAAGCTTATGAAAAAATTGTTTATGATAAAAAACCTTGTTCGTTTGGAAGCCTGAATGGAATGAAAGATTATTCAATAACGCTTCAAAGTTTTTCAAAAAGTTATGCGATGTGTGGGTTTAGATTAGGTTATGCAGTTGCACCAAAAAGAATTGCTGAAGCAATGAGTCATGTTCATGTTAATACTACAATTTCTGCTCCGACAATCTCTCAGATGATGGGAACTTATGCTTTGAAAACAAGCGAGAGTCATACTTTTAGAATGGTTCGTGAATATGATCGTCGACGAAGAATGATTGTCAAACGATTGAATGGAATGGGTTTGAAAACGTTAATGCCGCAAGGAGCGTTTTATGCTTTCTCAAATATTTCTCATTTGACTAAAGATTCAAATAAATTTGCAGAACAGTTGTTGAAAAAAGCTAAAGTTGCAGTAATTCCTGGTGCTGAATTTGGAAAATATGGTGAAGGCTTTCTGAGACTAAGTTATGCAACCGATTATCGCAAAATTGAAACTGCGATGAATAAAATTGAACGGTTTGTAAAATGAAGTATAACAAATATATCTTAGCAATAGTTATTTCGTCAATACTTGCAGGTACGCTTGGAGCATTTATCAAATTAATTGGAGACAATATGAATGGTTTCGCAATCACATTTTTTAGAATGGTGATTGCTGCATTAGCAATGGGCGCGTATCTTGTTTTTGTTAGGAAACAATCTCTAAAATTTTCTAAGAAAGAATTTAGACATTTTGTAACTCTTGGAATTCTTCTTACTTTGGCATTTACTTTGTATGCAACCGCAGTTTTACTTGCACCAATTCCAAACGTTGCACTACTTCAAACTGATTATGTAATATTTACTGCACTATTTGCTTACTTATTTCTGAAAGAGAAAATAAGGTTTAACCAACTATTAGCAATTCCAATTGCAATTTTAGGTGTTTGGTTCATGAATCCTTTTGTTGGAAGTTTTTCATTAGGAAATATTGTTGCACTTTTACAAGGAGCTGCATTTGCAGGATTTTTGGTTTATATGCGAAAGGAATCAAAACATTCTCAGAATTTACTGGCAATATTCTGGGCGTTTGTAACTTCTGCTGTTTTATTGTTTCCACTTTCAATATATTTTGG
This sequence comes from Candidatus Woesearchaeota archaeon, assembly GCA_018698915.1. GTDB lineage: Archaea > Nanobdellota > Nanobdellia > UBA10117 > ARS21 > JAAZWY01. The sequence continues at coordinate 286 of JABIPN010000007.1, read as the reverse complement.
TTTTGGAAATTTGGCAGCATCAATAAATTATCTTTTGATAATTGGAATAATTGGTACAGCACTTACTTATTCATTACTTTATTATGGTCTTGAGAAAGTTCAAACTGAACAAAGCGCATTCATTACTTTGTTTGTATTTACTTTAGCTTCAATTGGATTTGCTTACTTACTTGTCGGTGAAGTTATTGCTCAAAATATTTTGTTGGGAGGAAGTTTATTATTTGGTTCAGCAGTACTTGCTCTTTGGAAATATGATTTAAGAAGTGCGCTAAGTTAAATCTTTCTT
>JABIPN010000006.1 GCA_018698915.1 Candidatus Woesearchaeota archaeon | reverse complement strand
CAAAGGACTTGATGAAAAACTAGGTAAAAAAATAATTGTTGGTTCAGAAACAATTGAAAAAAACTAATTGTCTAATTCAGATTTGATAACTTTGATAACTTCTTTCTTAACAGATTCATCTAACATTGCATATTTTAAATTTGCAATTAAATATTCTGTAGGATTACCAACATCAATTCTGGTGCCATTAATCAAATGAGAATATATTTTTAAATTATCTTTTAACAGGTCAGCAAGTCCATCAGTTAATTCAATTTCACCACGAGAACTCTCTGTAACCTTCTCAAGTTTTTCAAAAATTTCGGGTGCAACAATATATCTACCGCTGATTGCTAAATCAGAAACAACAGAATCAATATTTGGTTTCTCAATTATATTTTCAACCTCATTAGATTCACCTTTTACAATAACCATTCCTTTCTTAGTCATTTTTTCTTTAGACAAAATCTCAACACCTACAATTGTTGCCGGATACTCCAAATTTTCATAGATATCAATCAATTGTTTTGTTGCAGGAGTTTCACAATTAAGATAGAAATCGTCTCCAAGCAAAATAGCACAGGGCTCCCCGTGCGCAAAATTCTTCGCACGCAATATTGCATCACCTAAACCTCGAGGATTGCTCTGACGCTTAAATGTAATGTCTACTTTTTCTAACAATTTATTGAATTCCTTAAGTTTTCCATTTTCCGTATTTATAATATCAAAATGTTTTTCCAATGAATGTTTATTTTCACCCGTAATTATTAAAATTTCAGTTATTCCTGACTTGACTGCTTCTTCAACTACTAATTGAATAACAGGAGTATCATAAATCGGTAACATTTCTTTTGGTTGAGTCTTAGTTGCAGGCAATAATCTAGTTCCTTGACCTGCTGCCGGAATTATAGCCTTTCTAACTTTCATTTGAATCCTCTTCGATTGCTCTACCTTTAAGTTTGTTCCAATCTTGTTCAGGTCTAACTTCTAGATTTGTTTCCCACGCGCCATTTATTGTATGAGTATTTACTCCAATCTCTTTTGAAAATGCCATGAAAGCATTGATATCTTTTGGAAAACAACTTCCACCAAAACCTCTCTTACCGTCCAGTCCAGGAACATTCAAATGTGAATCAGCAATTCTACCATCTGCAACAAATCCTTCAAGTGCAGTGTCCCAATCTGCTCCAATCTTTTCACAAATAAGTTTCATCTCATTTGCGAATGATACTTTTACTGAAAAGAAGATATTGCTAAAATACTTAACAACCTCTGAAGTCTTGTGATCTGTTTCAATGACCTTACAATACTTGAATCGATCTGTGTATAATTTTGCAACTTTTGTAGTATGTTCTTTATCTCCGCCAAGAATAATTCTACTTTGATTTATAAAATCTAATCTTGAAGAACGCTCAGTTAAAAATTCTGGATTAAATACTATATTTAATTCAGGAAACTTCGCTTGTAATTTCTCAGTTGTTCCAGGAATGACTGTCGATTTCAAAATAATAATATTATCAGTTTGTTTATTGACTTCATTTATTTCCTTGAAAACTTGATCAACATATTTTAGACTTATTGAACCTTCTTTAGTCATTGGTGTTGGAACTGATACGAAAATAAAATCACTATCATTTACTGTTTCTTCCAAAGTATTTAATGATCTTTCAGGTAACTTATCATTAACTTTTATTATACAATTTCCTGTAGATGCTGGTGAAAAGCCATGAGCAATTGCGCCGCCAACATAACCGTTTCCCACTATTCCTATCTTCTTCATAACTTTCCACAATAATCAAAACTTAAAAAATGTAGCAAATGTTTAATAGATTGGGCATCAAACATATTCATGTTATTAATGACGCAAATTATGGGTTGGTTTTTGATTGCAGTCGGACTACTCAAGGTTTTTGACTGGAAAAAATTCGCAGAGAATTTCTCAAAATATGATTTAATAGCGATGCGAAGTAATTCTTACGCATATTCATATCCTATACTTGAATTATTAATTGGTGGAACTTTCTTGGCTTCTTGGAATGTAAAAATTGTGGCAGGAATTTTATTGGTACTGATGATAATTGGTGTGGCTGGAGTAATAAAATCATTAAAGACACATAAGAAGGTTCAGTGTGCTTGCTTGGGAAAACTTGGTCACAAATTAAACATAAATCTGACAAAATTTACTTTGATTGAAGATATAATTATGGGCGGAATGGCTTTAGCCATAATTTTGCTATAGGATTCAAAAGGTTAATAAACTAAATTTTAGACGGATTTGTAAGCCAACGTCGCATAATCTGGTATTGCGCTCGCCTCGAAAGCGAGTTCCTTTGGAGTTGCAGGTTCGAATCCTGCCGTTGGCGCTAACCTTTTATTAAATAAAAACAAATAATAAACATGTATGAAATCATAATTGGACGTTCACCAAAAGATCAAAGATTGCTAGGAACTAAAGGAACAATTCTTCTAGGAAAACATTATGTTCAAATGGAACGTGCTTTATCTCTTGCAAATCCAATTCATTTAGATATTAACAAACCTCATGCAATTCTAATCGCCGGAAAAAGAGGCTCAGGTAAATCTTACACTTTAGGCGTTATAGCTGAAGGAATTGCAGACTTAGAACCTGAAATCAAACAAAACATTTCTACAATAATTTTTGACACGATGGGAATTTATTGGAGTATGAAAAATCCAAACCTTCGTGATGCGAAACTATTGAGTGAATGGAAATTAGAACCGAAGGCTGCAGACATAACTGTTTATAGCCCGATTGGAAAATTCGATGAATACCAAAGAGAAGGATTTCCTGCAGACAAACCTCTGGCAATAAAACCAAACACTATGAGTGCAAAAGAATGGTCTGAAATTTTTAAAATTGATGAACTTAGTATGGCAAGTTTGCTTCTCGAACGTGCAATTGCAATAATAAAAGAAGATACTCCAAATTTTTCATTAAATCAGTTAATGAAATCAATCAAAAATGATAAAGATGCAGACGAAAATGATGCGAAACTAATTTTGAGTAAATTGAGGGCAATAAAAAAATGGGGGATTTTTGATGAAGCAGGTACCAATCTTATTGAACTTACGGATGGTGGACAGACTGCCATAATTGATCTATCACCTTATGCAGAATCAGATGATGGAGACATGATTCGTTCATTAATAATATCTCACATATGTAATTATGTAATAAGATCTAGAATGTCTGAACGAAGAAAAGAAGAGCTTAAAGAAATAAGTGGTGAATTTGGAGAAAAAAAGGCACCACTCTTATGGATATTAATTGATGAAGCTCATGAATTCTTACCTCGCGAGGGATCAACTTTAGCGAGTGGAGCACTTAGACGAATATTAAAGGAAGGTAGGCAGCCAGGAATATCATTAATTTTAGCAACTCAGCAACCAGGAAAGATTGATACAGATGTAATGACTCAATCAGACACAGTAATTTCTCATCGTCTAACTTCAAATATGGATCTTAAAGCACTTAATGAAGTTATGCAGTCATATCTTGCAACAGATTTGCAAAAAAATCTTGATTCGTTGCCAAGAGTTGGAGGTTCTGCAATAATTTTAGACGATACGAATGAAAAAATTATGCAAGTGCAAATCCGGCCAAGAAATTCATGGCACGGAGGTTCAAATCCTAAGGCAATTCCTAATGCTATGTTAAAATCACTAATTGAAGCTGTAAAGGAAAAAGGTGACGTTAATCAAAATAAAACAATATAAATTCTGTCACCACCAATTTAGTAAATAAAAGCTTAAAACTAAAGTAGGTGGAACTGTAAAATGATTCATGTACCTATCGATGAGATTATTAAAAAAATTGCAGGACAAGCTGGATTATCCGAAGACGAAGTCAAAGAAAAAATAAAAGAAAAAATGGATTCACTAAAGGATCTTGTGTCTGAAGAAGGAGCAGCATATATTATTGCATCAGAATTAAATGTAAAATTATTTGAAGATCCAGCAACTAAGGTTCTGAAAATTAAAGAAATGCATCCAGGAATGAGTGGTGTTGAACTTGTAGCAAAAGTCGCGCAAATCTTTGAGACTAGAAATTTCAAAAGAGACGGAAGGACGATTGATTTTGTTCCAATTATGTTAGCAGATGAAACTGGACAAATTAGAACAACTCTTTGGGATAAAAGAGCAGATTTAGTTAAAGAATCAAGATTAAATCTTGGTGATGTTGTTAGAATCAAAGGTTCAAGTATAAAAGAAAATAAGTATTCTGGAAAAGAAATGCAATTAACTTCGCGCAGTCAAATTCTGATAAATCAAGATGAATTGGATGTAAAAATCTCAGAAGCAAAGGAACAGAAAGCAGAAGATACATCTCTCGATAAACCAATTTTAGGTAATCCTGTAAACATTAGAGGAACTGTTGTAAATGTAGCAGAACCTAGATTCTATGATGCCTGTCCTGAATGTAGAAAAAAGGTCAGTCCAGATGGCGATAAATTCAAATGTTCAACTCATGGTGATGTTAAAGCAAATAAAACCTTAATTTTCAATTTTGTAATTGATGATGGTAAGGGAAACATTAGAGCGACGTGTTTTGGATCGAGTGGAGAAGAATTAGTTGGAATGAACGCTGATGAACTTAGTGAAATAATTTTAGCTAAACCAATTGAAGAAATTGCAGTAGAATTTTTAGGAAGTGTAATTGAAATTCAGGGAACAATTAGAGAAAATAAAGCTTATGATCGCACTGAACTTTCAGTTAATTCAGTAAATAATAACTTAGACCCAAAGAAAATTGTAGAGCAAATGCTCGGGAAGAAATAATGGTAAAGGAAAAAGAAAAACTTGTTGAAAAGGAAGAACTTGAAGAAGAAGTTCCTAAAGAACTTGAAGATCTTCCAGGTGTTGGACCAACAACTGCAGATAAACTTAGGGAAGCAGGGTATGATACAATAATGTCTATTGCAGTTGCGCCAGTTGCACAAATTGCAGATTCTTCTGGAATGACTCAGGCTGGGGCAATGAAAGCACAAATTGCTGCACGGAATGCTATGGATATGGGCTTTTCAACAGGTTCGGAATTAGTAAAAAAACGTACAACTATTGAAAGATTAACAACTGGTGCTCCAGAGTTAGATGAACTTCTCGGAGGAGGTATTGAAACTCAAAGTATTAGTGAAACATATGGTGCATTTGGTTCGGGAAAATCTCAAATTGCAATGCAATTGGCAGTCAATGTACAATTACCTAAAAAGAAAGGTGGTCTGAATGCTGACGTTGTATTCATTGATACTGAAAATACTTTTAGACCTGAACGAATAACTCAAATGGCGGAAGCCAGAGGATTGAATCCTAAAAAAATATTGGATAGAATTATGGTTGCAAGAGCTTATACTTCAGATCATCAAATGCTTTTAGTTGATAAAGTCGATGAATTAATTCACAGACAAGGTAAAAATATCAAACTAGTAATTGTAGACTCTTTGATGAGTTTATTCCGTTCAGAATATGCTGGACGAGGAACTTTGGCAGTCCGACAACAAAAACTGAATAGGCACCTGCATTCACTTCAACGTTTAGCAGACAAACATAATTTAGCAATATACATAACAAATCAAGTTCAATCAAGACCTGATGTATTCTTTGGAAATCCTACTGCAGCAATTGGTGGACACATTCTTGGACATGCATCTCAATTCAGAATATATTTAAGACGGGGAAAGGCCGGAAAAAGAATTGCAAGATTAGTAGATTCTCCTTGTTTACCTGAAGGTGAAGCAATATTCAAGATAACTGCAAAAGGTATTGAATCTGCATAAGCCAAAATATAATAAAGTTAGGTAATATGAATATTTATGCAAGAACAATTTTTTCTATTAGGAATAACCACTTTAGCAATATTGCTTGCAACAATATCAGATCTTAAAACTTTTGAAATTCCTGATTCAATTTCTTATTTCCTAATTATTTTCGGAATCTCGGCACAAGTACTTCTTGCTACAACCAGTAAATCTTTTGGTCCAATTTATGCACTTGGAATTTCATTAATTCTTGCACTAATAATTGCAACACTACTCTTCGTTAGTGGGCAGTGGGGTGGAGGCGATGCAAAACTTTTGGTAGGTGTAGCTGCAATGTTGCCAACTTATCATACAACTCCAATTCCGTTTATTTTAACATTTACTGTAAATTTATTCTTACTTGGTGGAGTTTATTCAATATTAATTATGACTTATTTGACTGTCAAAAATTGGAATAAGTTAATTAAAATTGCACCAAGGGTGAAAAGTTTGCTAATGATTTCACTAATCACTATTATAATTCCAGTAATAATTAAAAATCCTTCATTGTTCATCTTACCAATCTTTGCAATCGGCATATCTCTTACTTATCTCGCAATAATAATTCAAAAACACTTATTCATCAAAAAAATCAAACCATCTCAATTAACTGAAGGTGATTGGTTAACTAAAGATCTTAAAATTGGAAATAAATTGATTTACAAAGTTAGAAAAACAGGCGTTTTTGAAGAAGATATTAAGAAAATACAGAAAGAATATAAAAAACAAATCGAAATTAAGACTGGGATTGCGTTTGGACCTTCTTTTTTATTTTCAATAATCATTTCAGGTTACGTGGGAGATATTATCTTTCAAATAATACCTTTCATTATAAGTAAAATATAAAAAGGAGTAGCGCATCCAGTTATTAATGGTAGTCTTAGAAGCATCTCATTACATTCTAATTGGTGTAGCAGGTTTTTTTGTGATTGTTTGGGCTCTTATGAGTATGGGTGTCGTATCTACTCGAAATCATGATTTAGAGAAAGAAAAACATGCACATATTGATAATTTAAGCCAAGTAATTAGTCAAACTTATAGTTATTTGGAAAGTATGAATGATAAATCACATAGTGCATTAAGTTGTAGTAACTGTAATGTTGTGAGAGCACATTTACACAAAGGTGAAGTTAATCGTGCATTAGACTCAGCAAAAATGCATCACGACGTATATCATTTCTTTAGGGACTATTAGTTGAATTTCTTCGTTTAACTTTTACCGGTTTACCTTTTCTTTTAGGTTTGGAAGTTTTTTTAGAAACTGAAGTATTAGAACTTAATTTTACTGTTGAGCTACTAATTGGTTTCAAATTTTTTCCCATTTCTTCAGCAATTTGCTTCAATTGCTCAGGATCAATTTTACTTCTATTCCAGGGACTCATCGCGTTATCATCTTGACGTCGAGGAATTATATGGAAATGAACATGAGGAACTTCTTGCCCTGCAGCAGCACCATTATTTTGATAAATATTTATTCCGTGTGCTCCAGTCATTTCAAAAATTGCTCCAGATAAATATTTGACAACTTTAATGAGATGCATAGCTAAATCATCAGGAAGTTGAGGAAGAACAATATAATGATCTTTTGGGACAACTAACGTATGCCCTGCATTGACTGGATTTATATCAAGAAATGCAAATACTTTATCATCTTCATAAATTTTGGCAGCAGATATATCTCCCGATATTATCTTGCAAAAAATACACTGTTCCTTGCTTGCATTCAAAACATCTTGTTGAGTTTGAGCCATAATTATTGATATTAATCAAAACTTTTAAGACTTCTCAATTTCTCTTTAATTGATGAGTCTAAAAGTATATAATTCCTTAACAAAAAAGAAAGAAACTTTCAAACCAATAGTGCGAGGAAAAGTTAAAATTTATTCATGTGGTCCAACAGTATACAACTATATTCATATAGGAAATCATCGGACATTTCTAATGAGTGATTTCTTAAAACGCGCACTCAAATTCAATAAATTCAAAGTTAAACATATAATGAATATAACTGATATTGGACATTTATCTTCTGATGCAGATGCTGGTGAAGATAAGATGGTAAAGGCTGCAATGAAAGAAGGAAAATCAGTATGGGATATCGCACGTTTCTACACTAAGGCATTCAAAAATGATTTGACTGATTTGAATATTGAAACTCCAAATAAATTTACTCTTGCAACTGAAAATTTGCGTGCACAAATAAATATGATAAAAAAATTAGAAAAACGAGATTATACTTATTCTGCAGATGGTAATATTTACTTCGACACTTCAAAATATTCAAATAATAAGTTGGGTGGATTGAATACTAAATCAAAGTCTAGAGTCAAAAAAGATCCTAACAAAAAGAATCGGAATGATTTCATTCTGTGGTTCACAAAATCAAAATTCCAAGATCAAGAAATGAAGTGGAATTCACCGTGGGGTTATGGATATCCTGGTTGGCATATTGAATGTTCTGCAATGGCCAATAAATTCCTGGGAGCTCCTATTGATATCCATACGGGTGGTGAAGACCTAAAACATATCCATCACAACAATGAAATTGCTCAGTCTGAGGCTGCACTTGATAGAAAACCTTGGGTTAATTATTGGTTACATGGTGCATTTTTAATTGATAAAAATAAAGGAAAAATGGCAAGATCTTCAGGTGATTTTATTACTTTATCGAAACTGAAGGAGGCAGGATTTGAACCTTTAGACTTCAGATACCTTTCATTGGGAACACATTATCGAAAACAAATGATATTTAGTAAAACAGCAATGACTTCAGCTAAGAATTCAAGAAAAAAATTATATTCTTCTTATTTGGACTTAAGATCAAAAACGCGAGGGTCTTTGAAAGCAAGTAAAAATGGGGAAAAATATTATACTCAATTTGAAACTGCAATTAATGATGATCTGAATCTTCCAACATCTCTGGCAATAACTTGGAAAGTTATTAATGACAAAAAAATTCCCGATAATGAAAAAATTTACTTATTGTTGAGATTTGATGAAATTTTTGGATTTAATTTGAAAAACTTGAAACCTGATAGAATTCCATTTTCAATAAAACAGCTTGCAGAAAAAAGACTAAAGGCTAGATTGAAGAAAGATTTCAAAACTGCAGATAAAATACGAAAGTTGATTAAAGCTAAAGGCTTCGAACTAGAAGATACTATCAAAAGCTATATTCTCAAAAAGAAATAGAGTCGCAAATCAACAATTGCGACCCATGAAGAGTTTCTTCAAACCCCATAACATCAATAATCCACCAAAAGCCTCTTCAATTGACCAGCCACCTCGAAAGGACATCCAACCAACTGCAATAAGAAGCAAACCATAAATGGAATACCAATAATTCATTGTATTATTCTTTTTTGCCATTCTCAAAAATCACAGTAAAAGTATATAAATTTAATCTGAAAATCAGGCTCAGAAAGGGTTTTAAATGAAAATCAGAGCTTAAAACTAACGCGCGGGTGGCCAAGTCCGGTAAGGCGACGGGTTGCAATCCCGTCATTCGGGGGTTCAAATCCCTCCCCGCGCTCTTCGAAAACAAGACTTTTTATTTGAAGCAGTTAAATAAATAATATGATAAAAAGAAAAGTTAGGCATACGACTCTGTTTAAACATATGAAAATTATTCGTCACTTCTTATTGGCATTTATCGCAGGAATGGGTTTCATCTTATTGTGGAGTGGTATAGGTCGTTGGGGTGAACTTAACATGACTCCTGGTCAGGCAATATCTGTGGGTCTTGGTTTGCTTTTAGTTAGTGGATTTTTCACAAAGATTTTCCTAAAAAACTTTTCTTAATCATCAAAATGCTTTTAATTAATTATGCTCTTCCCAGATTATGCCTATTGTTTATCCTCATGAGTTTATAGCTCGTACAGCAATATCTTCAGTTAAAGCCGAAATTGCAAAATCTCTGAATTCTAATGGATTTTCACAAAAAGATATAGCAGAATTAATGGATTCACAAATCTCTGCAGTTTCTCAATACATAAATGGACAAAGAGGAAGCAGTTATCCATTATCTGAAAACACAATGACTCTTGTTTCTGCAGTTTCTGAAGCAATTCGAAATGAACCAACTGCTGAATTATTAAAATTTGGAGTCTATCAAATTTGCAATAAAATCATCGAAGAAGAGTTCGGTTACAGTTTTGACGACGATGAGGAAAATGAGAATGAAGGACTGGTAGAATCGCAATACGAAGACGATATTGAATTATCTGATTAATAAGCGAAATCCTTAAGTTTTAAAGCTTTTACAACTAACAATATTATGGAAACTAACAAAGCTAAACCACATGAAGAACAAAATATTAATGAAAATGAAGAAGATTCAAGTTTTCCTTTTCCAAGAGCAAGAGTTGTACGATTGATGCGTAGATCAACTACTGATGGAAAACAAATAAGATCTGAAGTTAAAGATGCATTAAATATTTGGTTGGGAAATTTGGTAGCAAAACTTTCAAGAGAGATGAATAATTCTCCATACGGATCCATCGGAATGTCAGACTTTCAAAGAGCAACAGGTCCTTTTGATCAAATTGCAAATCTTGTAAAGGATGAAGAAAGATTGCATTTAAGCCTTGAAAAATTAAAGGTTGATGCGGATCAAGTTCAACGAGATATGCGAAGATTCTTTGATCAAATCAAAGGCGAAGAAGAGTAATGACAGTAATCGATATTGTTTATTCTGAGGACAGCCAGCGGCATCTAACTCTGGTTAAGTCTGAACATGGGAAAAAACATATTGAAGAAATTAAAACTTCTGAACCTTATTTTTTAGTACTTCCGGCCGATTTGAAACAAGCAAAAAAGGATATTCTTGATTTGAATTATGAATTTAAAGGAGGGAAAACAAAGGCTCAAAACGTTGAGGTTGTGGCAAAAAATTTTCAAAATAAAAACACAGAATTTCTAAAAGTTACAGTTAAATTTCCAAGAGAAGTTCCAGTAATAAGAGAAAAAATCAAAGAATTTGAAAGTGTTTCTGAAGTATTTGAGGCAGATATTCCTTATATTTTCCGTTCAATTCTTGACAACAAAATTAAACTATATGAAAACTTTAATCCAAAAATTCTTGCATTTGATATTGAAACAACAAGTGATGGAAACTTTCCTGATCCTTTAATTGATGAGATTGTATCAATTTCATATTATAGTAAAAACCTTGAAAAGGTGACAATAATTCGTGATTTCAAAAAAGAACATGATTACATTAAATCTGTTGCATCAGAAAAAGAACTTTTGAAAGATTTCCAAGAGACAATAAATAAATTTGAACCTGATATAATTACTGGTTACAATTCAGATAGATTTGATATGTGGTTCATAAAGGAACGAGCTTCAAAAAATGAAATAAAACTTAAATTGAAACCTTTCGATGAAGACATGATTTATACTCAGGGAGCAAGAAATGATAAACCTGTAAAAATAAAAGGAATAACTCATTTGGATACTTACATTTTTATTAGAAACGTCTTGGCTCCAAGATTGAAAACAAATTCTCTATCTTTAGATAATGTTGCCGAAGAAATGCTCGGTCAGAAGAAATTAGAACTCGGAGTGCTTCCTCATGAGGCTTGGTTAGATGATAGTGATGAAAATATGAATAAGTTTTCAGAATATAATTTATTGGATTCTAAATTAACATACTTGCTTGCAGAAAAAATACTACCAATCGCGTTACAATTTTCAAGATTTACTGGCCTTCCCTTATTTGATGTGACTCGAATGAGATATGGTAGACTTGTTGAACAGTTTATTATCAAAAGTGCAATTGAGCAAGACCGCGTGATTGAAAATCGACCTTCAAATGATAAAATTATAAAACGGCGGGCTACACAGGCAGAAGGCGCATTTGTATATCAACCAACTCCAGGGGTTTACAAAAATATTAGAGTATTTGACTTTCGTAGTTTGTATCCGACAATTTTAATCGCGCATAATATCGATAAATATACAATTAAATCTGAAGGAACAGATGAAGAAAGAATTAATCTCCCAGGCAAAACAGTATTCTTTGATAAATCAAAACAAGGATTTCTGCCTGAACTTATTGAAAGAATAATTACTCGGCGATTCGAAGTTAAAAAAGCACTAAAAAATCATAAGAAAGATTCAGACGAATACAAAACATTGGATGCAGAAGCTTATGGATTGAAAATTTTAGCAAATTCATTCTACGGTTATTTAGCGTTCTTTGGAGCAAGATGGTATTCTTTAGATTGTGCAAGATCAATAACTGCGATGGGTAGGAAATATATTCACGATACGATAGATTTAGCGGAAAAACATAACATTAAAGTTATTTATGGAGATACCGATTCCGTATTCTTAATTGATTCTGATTCTATAGATAAATTCAAAAATGAAGCAAATAAAATTCTTCCAAAACCAATGGAACTTGAAGAGGAAGGATTATTCAAATCGGGAGTATTCTTAGAAAAGAAAGGTTCTGGTTCTGGAGCAAAAAAAAGATATGCTTTACTCGATAAAAATGATAAAATGATAATAAAAGGACTTGAAGCTCGAAGGGGTGATTGGTCTAAACTTGCAAGAGATGCACAAACAAGTGTGCTCAATATAATTTTGACTGAAGCTGATGGAAAACCTGCATTGGAAAAAATACAAAATGTAATTGGAAATATTAGAAACAGAAAAATTGATATTGAGGATTTAATAATTTCAAATAAATTAACAAAACAATTACATGAATACAAAACACGAGGACCTCAAGTTGCCGCAGGTGAATTATTAGCTCAAAAAGGAATAAATGTAGGTGCTGGAACAATTGTAAAATATATAGTTGCTGCTGGAACTTCAAAAAGAATACGTGATCGAGTAAAATTACCTGAAACTACTAGTCTTGAGGAAATTGATGAAGATTATTACATCAACAACCAAGTAATTGGCGCAACATATAAAATACTGGAACTGTTTGGTTATTCAGAGGAACAAATCAAAAATCTTAATACTGGTTTGGACAATTGGTTATAATGGAGTTAAGTAAAGAAATTCTGGCAAAGTACAAAAAAGCTAGTGAAGTTTCTAAAAAAGTTAAGGCCTATGGAAAATCTCTCGCAAAACCAGGTATGTCTTATTTAGAATTATCTGAAAAAATTGAAGCTAAAACTCGAGAGTTGGGTGCAGAACTTGCCTTTCCAGCAAACATCTCAGTGAATGATGTTGCAGCTCATTATTGTGCATCTTCAAAAGATAAAAACGTGTTAAAGAAAGGCGATTTATTAAAATTAGATGTGGGCGTACAGGTGGATGGATACATTGTAGATAGCGCAATTTCGGTTGGCATTGCTACAAACAAGCATGATAAGATGATAAAAACAGCAAGAGATGCACTTAATAACGCAATAAAGATTCTGAAGCCTGGGGTTAAGACTTCAGAAATCGGTGCGCAAATTGAAAAAACAACAATTGATGGAGGATTCAAAGTAATCAAAAACTTATCTGGGCACGGAGTTGGTCAATATGAAGTACATGTTGGATACAGTATTCCAAATTATGATACCAAAGGCAATGACAAACTAAAGAAGGGTGATGTAATTGCAATAGAACCTTTTGTGACTAATGGACGTGGCGCAATACGTGAAGGTCCAAGCTCAGGGATCTATGAACTAAAGGAAACAAAACCTGTAAGACTACATAAAGATGTTTTGAAATATATTATTGAAAAATACAAAACCCTTCCTTTCTCAGAAAGAGAGGTTGAGAAGAAATTTGGAGAATTGAAAACTAAATTGGCACTAAAAAATTTTGCAAGAATGGGAATTTTATATGATCATACAGTTTTACTAGAAGAAAAAGGTTCATACGTAGCTCAATTTGAACACACAATAATTATTGATGATAAACCAATTATTTTGGGTTAACTTTTATCAGTTCTGAGATAATTAAATTTATGAGATATGAGTATTGGGTCTATTTGTTTCCTCAATTCTAATTCCTTTGACGCGTCAATAACAACAACAACTGTAACTGTTTCTGCTGAACCAGAAAATGCCAGACCTCCGCCTTTGGAGCTACTAACTGTAACTCTTGAAATATCCTTTCCATCAACATTTAATTTAGAATTTAAATTATTTTGTAAATCACCATCGGCCATCGGCGTGGTCATTTTTGAACGCTGTTGTGAATACATCAATGCAACATAAACTGCCATACCTAAAATTGCTATGGGACATATTTAAACTTATCCAAATTAACCCATATAGCTTGGGCCATTACTTGGCGCAACCACAGAAGCTGCTTCAAGCGCTTCACGATATTTATTTAATTCAAGCTTGCTCAAAGAAGGTTTTACTTTCTTTAACGCTTCAGTAAAATGTTTCTTCATAACAACACCTTTACCTTTCTTTCCTTCTTTAATTTCTCTTAAAACAATCATTGCGGCCTCTCTAACTACAGCTTCAATATCTGCTCCAGAATATCCTTCAGTATCTTTAGCCAAATTTGCTAATGAAACTTCCTTAGCTAAAGGAACTTCTTTTGTATGAACTTTGAAAATCTCAACTCTTGCTTCTTTGTTTGGAGGACTTACTAATAAATGCCTATCAAATCTTCCAGGTCTTAGCAATGCTGCATCAACTAATTCGGGTCTATTGGTTGCAGCAAGAACTACAACATCGCTCAATTCTTCAACACCATCAATTTCAGTTAGAATTTGATTGACTACACTTTCGGAAGCTTTTGAACTTTCGTTTCCTTGTCTAGCGCCTGCAATGGAATCTATTTCATCAAAGAAAATAACTGCTGGTGCAACTTGTTTAGCCTTCTTGAATATTTCACGAACTGCTTTTTCAGATTCTCCAACCCATTTGTTTAGCAATTCTGGACCTTTAACTGAAATAAAGTTTGCCTCGCTTTCAGTCGCAACCGCCTTAGCAAGTAAAGTCTTACCAGTTCCTGGAGGTCCATAAAGTAGAATTCCTCGTGGAGGTCTAATTCCCATATCTGTGAACATCTTTCTATTTTTGATTGGCCATTCAACAGATTCAATTAATTCTGATTTAGTTTTTTCAAGTCCGCCAATTCGTTCCCAAGGAACATTTGGAGTTTCAACTAAAATTTCACGCATAGCTGAAGGAGTAACATTCTTCAAAGCATCTTTGAAATCTGCCATTCTAACTACTAACTTCTTCATAATCTCTTCAGTTAGAGGTTCATCATCTTTTAGATCGTGCTTCATAATAACTCGACGAATAACATTCATCGCGGCTTCTTTTGCTAGCGATTCTAAATCCGCTCCAACAAATCCGTGAGTAACTTCTGCCAACTCATTCAAACTAACATTTCTTGCCATTGGCATATTTCTTGTATGAATCTTCAAAACTTGTAATCGTCCTTCCTTATTGGGAACACCAATTTCAATTTCTCGGTCAAATCTTCCACCACGTCTTAGTGCAGGATCAAGTGCATCCTGACGATTTGTTGCAGCAATAACAATAACTTTCCCTCGACCTTTCATTCCATCCATCAAAGTTAATAGTTGTGCAACTACTCTTCGTTCAACTTCACCATAACTCTCTTCTCGCTTTGGTGCGATTGCATCAATTTCATCAATAAATATAATACTTGGTGCTTCTTTTTCTGCTTCGTCAAAAATAGCTCTAATTTTCTTTTCAGCATCTCCAACAAACTTACTCATGATTTCTGGACCATTTATCAAGTGAAAAGATGCTTGTGATTCTGAAGCAACTGCTTTAGCAAGTAAAGTCTTTCCTGTTCCTGGAGGTCCATAAAGTAAAACTCCTTTTGGAGGTTGAATTCCTAATCGATCAAATAGTTCTGGTCGCTTCATTGGAATTTCAATCATTTCTCGAACTTTTTCTACTTCGCCCTTAAGTCCACCAATATCTTCGTAAGAAACATCTGGAATTGAATCCTCTGAAATTTGAACTGCTTCAGATTTTAAATCAAACTTAGTGTCTTCCGTAATTAAAACTGGCCCCTTCGGTGCTGCATTAACAACTACAAATCGGAGTCCTGACATAAACGGTAATGCTCCGCCAATATCTAAACCTGCAAGAGCTTCTGCAAATTCCATTAATGGATCTCCACGGTTATTAAATCGTCTTCGCCGTGAAGTGCTGATTGTAACTATATCTCCTTTAGTAACTGGCCGTCTTAATAATGCTCTTTGGAAAATTTGGGGTGGTGCTTTAATTCGAACACCTTTTTGTGCTGGTGCTAAAGTGATTTTTTTCGCAGCCTCAACTTCTGCTGCACGAATAGTAACTCTTTCAGAAACACTAGTTCCTGCATTTTTTCTTGTTAAAGGATCCATTCGAATGGTTCCAAGACCCAAATCTGCAGGAAAAGCTCTACCTGCAATTGCAACAGTTTTTTTATCGCCTTGAATTTCAACAAAATCACCTTGTTCGATTCCAAGTTTTTTCAAAAAATCATTTTCAATTCTGACAACACCTTTGTCAACGTCGTCCTGAACAGCTTCTTGAACTTTTAAGATAATTTCATCTTTACCCATAATGAACAAAAAACATTAAATTTTAAAAGGGGATTGAGTGGATGCTCTTTACTTTCTCTTTCTTACTCGATTTTTAGCAGTAATTAACATTTGTGGGGCTCGTTCTTGAGCAACATCAAATGCCCAGTCTTCAAAACCTTGTTCTAACAACATATTAACTAATCTCTCTGCAGCTATCTGATCAGACTTTGCTCTAGTCTTACGCATGTATTCTGCTTTTCTGGATTTAACTTCAGACTTCTGATTATATTTTTTCATGTAAGCCTTCTTATGATTAGATGCTGTCATATACAATATCTTAAATGTCTATATAAAAACATTATGAAATGGAACGATGTAGTACGGGGTCTAAACTTATTGATAATATTTTAGAAGGCGGATTAGAAAAAGAAGTGACTACAACAATTTATGGACCAAGTGGATCTGGAAAAACAAACATCGCAATTCTTGCCGCACTTTTCAATGCGCAAGATAGTAAAATTATATTCATTGATACTGAAGGTGGATTCTCAATAGATCGAGTGAAACAAATGTTTCCTGAAACTCATGAGCGAAGATTGAATAATCTAATAATATTCAAACCAACTACTTTTGATGAGCAAACAGAATTATTCAGAAATCTTGAGAAATTTGCAGAAGAACATAAACCAAAACTTATTGTGGTTGATTCTATATCTATGCTTTACCGATTAGAACTTGGAGAACGGGAAGCTTACGAAGTAAATAAAGAAATGGCACGACAACTAAGTACTCTCCGAAAAATATCACATAAATTAACAATTCCGATTCTTCTAACAAATCAAGTCTATGCAGATTTCACAAGAAAAAATGATATCAAGATGGTTGGTGGAGATTTGATGAAATATACATCAAAATGTATTATCAAATTAGAACTCAAAGAAACTGGTCGAATTCTAAAACTTCTAAAGCATCGTTCAATTCCGAGAAAAGAAATTCAATTTAAAATTACTCAGAAAAATATTGAAGAATCTAATGAACGAAGAAAACTTAGTTTATTCTAAAACATATAATAGAAGATTACAATAAAAACTAAAAACGCTGCAACATACCAAAACTTACTCAACTTATGATTTTTCCAATTAGACAATAATTCTTTTTCATCTAATTCTTTCAAATCTTGTTCAACTGTTTTCGGATCCATCTTTCTTCTTACCTTCACAATCGGGATTTGGACAAAATAACCAAGGTTTCTTTCCTGATCGCACTTGCAACATCTGTATACTACAGTGCTCACACTTTTTATTTTTTACTACACTCAAAATTCCTTTCTGAGGTAAAGGCCAAGTGAATTTACACTTGGGATAACCTGCACAAGCGATGAATCTTTTCTTTGAAGCGCGAGATCTCCGAACAACCAGATCATTTTTCTTACACTTCACACATTTAAACAAAGTAACTTGTTTCTTCGTGGTTTCAACAAAACTAGCTGAGAGTGCCTTACCAATTGCCTCAGAACTTTCTTTCAACTGAGCATAAAGTTTTGTAACTGAATCTTTTCCGACTTGAATAACAGCTTCAGGTTTAACTTTTCCTTCACGAATTTCGTCCATTCCTTTTTCAAAGTTACGTGTCAACTTAGAACTCAAAACTTCAGGTGCATGTTTTTTGAAAACATTGAAAACTTTCATTCCGAAATCAGTAACTTCCATAGGATTACTTTGTATATAATTCCGCTTAACCAAAGTTTCAATAATCTGCGAACGTGTTGCTTTAGTTCCTAAATTTTGTTTCTCCAACAATTTAATCAGCGAAGCAACATTATATCTCGGCGGTGGTTGAGTTTCCTTTGCTGCTAACTCAGCATTCTGTTTCAAAATATTACCCACGGTTAGTTGAGGCAATTCATTCTCTTTTCTTCGAGCGTACTGACCATACCATTTCTGCCAAGCAACTTTTGTTGTTATTGTTCCTGCAAACTTGAAAATTTCTTTTTCAATAGCTAATTTAACAGTGGTAGTTTCACGTTCGCCATCTTGACCAAATACAGAAAAGAATCTACGTACAATTAAATCGTAAACTTTCCGAACTGGATCTTCAAGTGTTCCTGATCGCTCACCTGTTGGGTGAATGGCAGGATGAGCAGGATCAGACTTTCGTCCTTCTTTTGGAATCAAACGAGTGGCTAAAACTTCTTTCGCTATTTCATGATAATTTGGATTTGTTCCTAGTTTAGAAATTATTTTCTTAAAGTTTAATGCTTTTGGTAACTTCTGACTTGAAGTTCTAGGGTATGAAATTAATGCTTTAGTATAAAGAGTTTGAGCAATCTTCAAAGTCATTGCAGGACTATACTTGAAAATTCGATAAGCTTCAATTTGTAAGGAAGTTAAATCAAAAGGGACTGGAACCACTACTTTTTGTTTACGTTTATTAATCTCAGATATTCGTCCTGGTTTATCTTTAACTTTTGCAAATATTTTATCGGCATCTAATTTCTTCCAAAACTTATCTTTCTCGTGAACTGCTTGAAACTTCTGTGAATTTAACCATAAATTTGCAAAAATCTGCCAAAAAGGTTCTGGTTTAAACTTCTTAATTTCAATTTCACGCTCAGCAAGTATAGCCAAAGATGGACCTTGGACTCGTCCGATGCTCAGCGGTTGATATCTATTCAAAACTACTGAAAGAGATTTAGATATTATTTGAGATAAATTAATTCCATAGTACCAATCAAGAGTATGACGAACAACACCTGCATTCGCTTGTCCCCAATTCAAAGTCTTAGCTTTATTCTTGTATGCTTCTTGTAATTCAGTAGAAGTAAGTGTAGAAAACTTCATTCGGTTTGCATCTTTCAATCCCAATAATTCTCTAACGATATTAAGGCCAATAACTTCGCCTTCAAGGTCATAGTCTGTTGCAACTGTAACTGTGTTTGCTTTTTTCCCAAGACTTTTCAATGTTTGAAAATAAGGTCTCTGAAATGAAGCTCCTCTTCCTGAATAAGATGGTTGCCACTCAAGATTAAAAACTGGATAAAATCTTTCAGTTTTCTTCAATCCAAATAAATGTCCTACTGCTGAACCAATCAAAATTCTGCCGTTATCTGCTTCCCAATATTTCACACCATTGAGACGCTTCAATGTTGGTTTTCCGAAACATGCTGCAATCTTCTCTGCTGCAGAAGGTTTTTCAGATATGATTAATTCAACCATAAATTTATCATTAAATGTATAGTTTTAAAATCTACTAAATGAATTATTTTCTAGCAACCGTTACTTTATTATTGATATTAATAATCGTTCCTTCTGGACCTGGATTTACTGTAATTGTATCTCCAATCTTATCTCGAGTATTGAAACATTCATGAATGTGCCCGCAAATATGTAAATCAATTGGATTTTTCTTAATAAATTCAGTAATATTTGTTGCACCAACATATTCTTGAATCTCAGTCATAAAATCGCATTTAGTTCCATATGCTGGACGGTGTGTAATGAATACAACTTTCCCTTTTGGATTATCTTTCTTAAAATTTTTAATCTTTTGAGCTAACAAACGTTTTGAAATATCAAGTGTTGGTTCATTTCTACCATAAATTCCTCCTCCACTTCCAACAAACAAAATACCTCTAACAACAATTCCAGTTTGATGTACTAATAACGCTTCGGGATTTTTAGCAAAAAGATACACTGACTTTTCACCATCTTCATGATTTCCAGGAATAAATACAAAAGGTTTTCCTACCAAAAAATTAGACATTATTTTATTGAGATTCTTCCCAAAAACAGTAAAATCTCCCGGACAAACTAATATATCTGGATCTTCTTTTTTAATCTTCTTAAGAATTTTAGCGATAATTTTTTCATCACCATGGAAGTCTGTAAATGCTAGAATTTTCATTTTGATTTAATTATTTTGAATCCAGTATACTTCCAAAGTGCTCTTGGAATTTTAACCGAACCGTCTTTCTGTTGTTGATTTTCAAGTAAACAAGCCATTGTTCGTTCACTTGCTACTGCTGTACAATTCAATGTGTGTACAATTTTACGTCGTCCATCTCTATCATCAAACTTTACATTAACTTTTCTAGCTTGATAATCAGTAACATTCGTTCCCGAACATAATTCCCGATATTTATTTTGTGCAGGGAACCATCCTTCAATATCATACTTCTTTGCACCATTATCATTCATCTCTCCTGATGCAACATTAACAACTTGGTAAGGAATTTCTAATCCTTTCATTATATCTTCCGAAATCTTAATCATCTTTTCATGCCATTTCCAACTTTCATCAGGATGACAGAAAACATATTGTTCAATTTTATCAAATTGATGAACTCTAAAAATTCCTTTTGTATCTTTTCCGTGACTTCCTGCTTCTTTTCTGAAACATGAAGAATAGGCAGTATAAGCTTTAGGTAAATCTTTCCAATTAAATACGTCATTCATATGAAAGGTTGCTAAAGTTTGTTCGGAGGTTGCAATTAAATACAAATCTTCGTCTTGAATTTTATAAAGTTGCTCTTCAAAATCTGCCAACTCGGCTGCCGCCTTCATTGGTTCATGTCTCATTAAAACTGGAGTCCACATTGGTATGAATCCTTCTTTAACTAACGTATCTATTGCATATCTAAGAATTGCAAAATTGAGTATTACTAATTCATTCTTCAAATAATAGAATCTCGCACCAGAAACTTTTGAAGCTTTATCAAAATCTGCCAAGTCCAAGTCCAACAATAAATCAACTTGATGTTTTACAGGAAATCTGAACTTTGGGATTCTACCTTTCTTTCTAATTAATTTATTCCCGGCTTCAGTCTCAGAAATTGGAACAGCTTTGTGAAGAATATTTCCAACCATGTATCTTATTTTATCTCGTTTAACAATTAGTCCATCAGCTTTGATTTGCATATCTTTAATTTTCTGTGCAACTTGCTGCATATCTTTAATTTTTGATACTACTGATTTTCCAGACTTCTTCAAAGCACTAATTTCTTTGGAAACTTTATTACGTTCAGCTTTGAGTTTTTCCATTCCGTGAATCGTCTTCCGCCATTGATTGTCTATCTTGATAACTTGATCTACAACTTTTGGATCTTTGAATCGCATCTTCTCAGAACCTCGAATTAGATCTGGTTTTTCACGAAATAACTTGATATCTAACATAATGAAACATAAGCTTGCAGACTTTTAAGGATTACGACATAACTTAATAAACATTAATTCTTTCTCAGCCATTCTAGTATGAGCCGGACTCCGAATCCTGTTCCGTATTTTGGCCAGTAATTTTTACTTTTATTTCGCATAGCAGATCCTGCAATATCAATATGTGTCCAAGGCGTATCTCCTACAAAGTTCTTCAAAAATAATGCTGCAGTTATAGAACCTGCTTCCGGAACACTCGAAATATTATTCAAATCCGCTCGCTGAGATTTCAAAAATTCATTATAATCTTCAGGTAGTGGCATTCTCCAAACAGTTTCACCAACATAATTTCCAGACGAAATTATTTTATCTACTTTTTCATCAGTTGAAAATAATCCAGCATAATCATTTCCCAATGCTGCAACAACTGATCCAGTAAGTGTAGCAAAATCTACAATTTGTGTTGGTTTATAATTTTTTACAACATAAGCAAGTGCATCTGCCAGCGCAAGTCTTCCTTCAGCATCAGTATTTCCAATCTCTACTGTCTTTCCTAAATAAGAATCTAAAATTGCTCCAGGCTTATATGAATTAACTCCAACTGCATTTTCAACAACTGGCGCAACTACAATTATATTTTTCTTTAATTTTAATTCAGCAGCAGCACGAATAATTCCAAGCACAACTGCTGCACCAGACATATCCATATTCATTTCTTGCATAGCTCTAATTTTTATATTCAAACCACCAGTATCATAAGTTACTCCCTTACCAACAAGGGCAATTTTCTCCTTAGAACTTGGATCTCCTTTGTATTCAAGAATTATTAAGTGCGGTTCAAACCTACTTCCTTGTCCAACACCTAAAAGAAGTCCCAGACCATTTCGTTTTAGTGCTGAACGCCCAAGTAAATCTAAATGTAATTTATATTTAGTAGACATACTTTTTGCTAAATCCGCCAAATATTCTGGATTTACAGTATCTGCATCTTCAGTTTGTAAATCTCTTACAAAGTTTGTAGCATCACAACTTATTTCAGAAAAATTAATTGCACGTTCAAATTCTGATTTAATATCATGAACATACATATCAATTTTTTCAATTCTGATAAACTTATCATCTTTCTCAGTTTTATATTTATCAAAAGAATAATTGGATAATCTAAATCCGTCAGAAAGTGCTCGAACAATATCAACATCATATTCTGCGAATGTTGAGAATTCTTTAACTTTCAAACCAGAAAATAACTGTAAAGCTGTATGTGCTGCACCTCTGAAAATTTCATTATTTAATTTATCTCGCTTTCCCAAACCGATTAATACCATTCGATTGAAACTTCTGCCAACAATTGGAATGATTAATTTCTCATTCTTTTTTCCTTTAAAATCTTCTGCATGAATTGAAGCATCTATTAAATCAATTAATTTTCCATCCAAATTCTTTATCTGTTCTTCAGTCATAAAAAGTAAAATACTACCTTTAGAATCATAGACTTCACCCTTACGTAAATTTATCTTCATAATAAAATTAGTCAAATTAAATTTAAAACAGTTGTGTCAATCTGGTCCGAGCATCTTATTGAACTTATCTCTGTTCTCTTCTGCAAATAAAAGTAACTCAACAGAATGATTCACAAAATCTTCAACAGTCTTGAAATCAGAATTAGGCAAAACAGCCTCAATTCTTTTTAGTTTTTTTGGATTTAGTTCCATTTGAACTAAGTGCCTTAATAACTTTTTTACCTTTTCGCTTGTCAAACGCAACTTCAAGAACATCAACTAAGTTATTTGCATAATGAATTTTAATCTTATTTCGTAATTTAGAACTCAAGACAATATCTTTCTTATTTCTTTCAGGAATGATAACTTCTTTTAATCCTGCTTCAATTGCTGCTTCAATCTTAGGAGTAACGCCACCTACGGGTAAAACTTCTCCTCTTACGGATAAACTTCCCGTCATTGCAATCTCTTGTCTAATTGGAATATTCTTTAATGCGGAAATTATTGATGTTGCAACTGAAACGCTTGCTGAATCTCCTTCGATTCCTTCAAAGGTTTGAATAAATTGAACATATATATCGTATTTGTCCTTAATGGACTCTCCAAAATGTTTCATGATTATTGCACTAACATTATCAATTGCTTCTTTGGCAATTTTCCCAAGACTTCCGGTTGCAATAATTTCCCTACGCTTTCCGCCTTTTGCAGCCTCGCTTGCAATTGGAAGTACAATTCCTGAATCTGCAATAACTGCCAAACCATTAACTCTTCCAACTTGAGTCCCTTCTTTTTGAACGACTCGGTAATCCAAAATATGCTCAATATGTTTATCTGCAATTTGTTGTTCCAAAGTCTTTGAAATTTTCAAAGCCCGAATAACTTGCTCTGTGTTAACTAATTTGGTCTTTTCTTCAACTGCCAAATCACCTGCGCTTCTAATTATTCCACCAAGTTCTCTAAACTTTATACTTAATTTATTTTTACGTCCAGACATCCGCCGTGAAATTCTAATTATTTCATCACACGCGCCTTTTGAAAAATGTGGAATCTTCCCATCTTTCAATATTTCTTGGGCTACAAATTTGTAATAATATTCTCTGTTTTTTGGATTATCATCAATAAAATTTTCCATGACAACCTCATAACCATATCCTCTAATTCTAGATCTTAATGCAGGATGCATTCTTCGGATTGTATCTTTATTTCCTGCTCCAACCAAAATAAAATTACAAGGAACAGGATCGGTACGAACCATTGCTCCAGCACTTCGCTCAGACTGTCCAGTAATTGAATATTTTCGATCTTGCATTGCAGTCAATAAATCTTGCTGAGTTTTCATATCCATTGTTGCAACCTCATCAATGAATAATACTCCTTTGTTTGCTCGGTGAATCATTCCAGGTTCAACTCTCATATGTGCTGGAGTTCCCAAACCGCCGGATTGAAATGGATCGTGTCGAACATCACCAAGTAATGATCCTGAATGAGCACCAGTTGCATCAATAAATGGTGCAGTCTTTAATTTGGCTGTATCCACTAAAAGTTTTGGTCCAAGAGTTTGTCTTTTTCTCATTCCCATCCCCATCATTGCACCATATAACATTAGAAACATCATTCCAGAAATAAGTGATGCTGCTGCCATAATATCTCCGTGAGTTTTTCTAATCCACCACGGAAACAATGCAGTAAAAATTGCTAAAGCTAGAAAAATGATTGTACTTTTTCTTCCACCAACATTCATACGCTGTTTAGTACGTTCAACTATTTCTTGTCCACGACCAGAAGGTAGAGAATGAACTTTTGGATTGTTTTCATCTTTTTGATTTGGAAGAATTAAAATATCTCTTAGTTCCTTTCGCGGAACCAATTCAGACAGTGCTTGACCTAGCATAGATTTTCCAGTACCTGGATCACCAATTAAAAGAACATGACGTCCTTGTTTTGCAGCCTTACTAATTATTGACACTGCGCGAGTCTGACCAATAATTTGATCAATTAACTTTGTAGGAACTTTAATCTTAGATGTGTTCTTAAAATCCATCAACTAACGATAGCCTCAAAACTTAAAAAGATATCAGAGTGACAAAATTACTCTTCAGTCATTATTGGGGCTGCAGCTCTTGAAATTATAACAACATCACCAATTGCTTTAATGTGATGGTGAGGTAGAATCACTCCTTTTGCGCCAGGCATTGCACGAGACAAATATGATCTTGTTGTTGCTTTTACTTTCCAAGAATCTACTTTATTGGTATGTAAAATTGCTTCTTCAATTATTCCAAAAAATTCACCAGCATCAGTATAGACTGATAATCCTTGAACGCTGTTTAAGTTTTTTGTATTTAACATATCAATTCAATAGTGTTTTTAAATAAAAGCATTTCTAATAATTAGAATATGGTTAAAATAAAAATAATTGGAACATCTCATATTTCAAAACAAAGTGTTTCCGAAATAAAGAAAGCTATGATTGAATTTAAACCCGATATTGTTGCAATTGAATTGGATGCTCAAAGATATATGGGTCTAATGAACCAAAAACGTAGAAGGATGAATCTGAAAACTGCTTCAAAATTAGGATTTTTTGGATTTATATTTTATTTGATCGGTTCAATGTCTCAAAAAATTCTTGGAAAACGGACAGGTCAACAGCCAGGTATTGATATGAAAACTGCAATTATTGAAGCGAAAAATATTGGTGCCAAGCGCGCATTAATTGATAGAGATATTGGTATAACTCTTAGACGTCTATCAAAAACAGTTCCAGTTCCTGAAAAACTAAAATTAGTATTTTACTTAATTTTTGGCAGTTTTGGCAGCGGAAAAGTAAATTTTGATTTACAAAAAGTTCCAAAGGATAAATTAGTTCATAAATTGATTAGTGAATTGAGTCATAAATTTCCAAATTTTTATAGAGTTCTTGTTTCTGAACGTGACAAATATATGCAAAACCAAATTAAATTGATTACAGTTCAATATCCTGATTCAAAACTATTAATTGTGATTGGTGCTGGGCATAAAGAAAAAATGCAAAAATTCGTAAAAAAACTTACTAATACAAATAAATAAAAACTGAAATTATAAACAGTAGTTATGTTGTTTCTAAAAAATAAATTGAAACTTAGAAATTATCAAGAACAGATTTTGGGAAAAATTGTTGGGAAAAATTCATTTGTAGTTTTACCGACAGGTGCTGGAAAAACAATTATTGCAATTGCATTAGCTGCGCTTAACATAGATAAAGGAAAAATTTTGATTATGGCTCCAACTAAACCTTTAACGGTACAACATGAAAAATCATTTAAAGAATATTTTCAACCTGAAGAAAAAATTATACATTTAACTGGTGCAATTCCTCCAATCCGAAGAAAAGAACTCTGGAAAACTTCAAAAATAATTTGTGCAACACCTCAAACAATTGAATCAGACCTAATTAAACGTTATTTTAAACCTGAAGATATTTCGCTTGTGGTTTTTGATGAAGCACATCGGGCTGTAGGAGAATATGCATATGTTTGGCTTGCAAAACAATTTGGAAAAACTAGTCAAATTCTTGCACTTTCTGCCAGTCCTGCTTCTGACAAAGAACGACTTGAATTAATTAAGGAGAATTTAAAGATTGATAATTTTGAATTATTGAGTGAAGAAAATCCGCAGCTAAAAAAATATTTAAAAGAAAAGAAAATTGAGCGAGTAATGATTGATTTGCCTGAAGAGTATAAAAAAATTAAAGCATTTCTTCAAAAATTATTGAGAAAACATGTTACAATTTTGCATTCGCGTCAAGCATTGAAAAGTAAAGAAATTGAAGATTTAAGAAAACTTGAACTTCTTAAAGCGCAGCGCGCACTATTTGCCCAGACTGAAAAGGGTCCAGAAACTTATTTTATAGTTTCAGAATTAACTGTCTTGATTAAACTTTTGCACTTGATTGAAACTCTTGAAACACAAAGTCTCAAAACCTTTATTGCTGCAATGGATAAAATAGAGAAGGATTCAAAATCAACAAAGGCTTCTAAAAAAATATTAGATGACTGGGACTTTAAACGAGCAAGAATTAGTGCTCAAAATATTGTTGAAGAAGGTATTGAACATCCAAAAATTGGGAAAATATTAGAACTTACAAAAAAGGATGATGAAAAAATAATAATATTCTCCCAGTTAAGAAAAACAGTTGAAATAATTACTGAGCAAATTAATCTAAATACTCGAAGTAGGGCAAAGGCTTTCGTGGGTCAGAAAGAAGGTATGACTCAGAAAAAACAAATTGAAACTTTGGAGAAATTCAAAGATGGTGAATTTAATGTTCTTGTGGCAACATCAGTAAGTGAGGAAGGACTTCACATTGAAAATGCAGATATTGGAATTTTCTTTGAACCTGTTCCTTCAGCATTGAGAACTATTCAACGACGCGGAAGGATTGGAAGAATAAACATTGGTAAAGTATATATGTTAATAACAAGGGATACGATTGACGAAAAATACTATTGGGTTTCATATCATAAAGAACGTCGAATGAAAGAACTCCTTGAAAATGAATCTTAAAATAATTATGGATCATCGTGAGAATAAAGGGCAATTACCACGGTTGTTATATGAGCGAGATCTTATAATTGAAACAAAGACATTGGAAGTTGGAGATTTTATAATTTCTGATGAATGTGTTGTGGAATTGAAGAAAGTTCCTGACTTTGTGAATTCGCTTGTTGATGGTCGATTATTTTCACAAGCAAAGGAATTGCGAGAAAACTTCGAAAAACCACTTTATATTATTGAAGGAGAAGTGAGAGATATATTTGGAGTTCGTAATGTGCATCCCAATGCAATTCGTGCTGCAATGATTTCTCTAACTCTTGATTATCAAATTCCATTCTTATTTTCACATGATTCTGAAGAAACTGTAAATTTATTAGTTTCATTAGTGCGGCGAGAACAACTTGAAAAGAATAAAGATATTTCACTTCGAGGTTCAAAACGAGCATGGACTCGTGAAGAACAGCAACAATTTTTGATAGAGGGTCTGCCCTTAATTGGTCCAAAACTTGCCAAAAATTTATTGAAAGAATTCAAATCACCAATTAAATTGCTTAATGCAGTTGAAAAAGATTTAACTAAAGTTGATAAGCTCGGTCCAAAAAAGGCAAAAATGATGCGTGAAATTTTGGATTTAGAAGGTGAACACTAAATCATCAAACTTACAAAAAAACCTAAGACACTAAATAGTGCAATTGGAGGAAGTGCTGGCATTGCTCGCGTTGATTTCTGAGTATTTAATAAATAATATACTACTGCCGCTCCAATCACTGCACCTCCTGCTATAAACCATGAGCTAATAATTGAAAATTTCAAGGCGCTGATTGCCAACAATAGAGGAAATGCTAAATCTCCTGTTCCGAGAATTAGTAAACCTTTTCCTGGTTCAAACTCAGTAGACTTTGCTGTGATTTTTTTAAAGGTGTTGGGAATAATTACTGCAAGAATTACTCCTTTGTTTACCATTCCTTTAAACATATTAACCATATGTGAACTTCGATATACTGCTAAAATATCATATATTGAAAACAATCCAAGCAATAAGAATACTGTAGAAAGACTAAAGCTTAGTCCGAGTGTGACTCCTACTCCTGCAATAGTTATTATTAGTGCTAAATTGTGAGTAATTATACTTCTGCTGAAAATAAATAGTGCCAGTAAACTTATTGTAAATATATTTGCAAGTATATTTGTAAAATAAGTCTCAAAAACAACCTTGCTTCCAATAATTATTAGTAAATAAAAAAAATATTTGAATAGATTTACTTTTCGAGAATATCTGAAAATAAAAAATAGTAGTGTGAAGGCTATTGCGAATGAAAAAAATACTCCGATTAGGGATGTTTCTGTAGCCACAACGTCTATTGCTTCGAGTTTGCTTATTGCGGCTATTCCAGTTAATATTCCTAAAATTTGAACTGAAGCGAAGGTGAAAATATGAATTATAAAGCCGAATAATGAAAACATACTATTCTAAATTAAACAAAGTATAAATAATTATTTGAAACTGAGCATACTACCTTTTCGTGTTTTTAGATTTATGATTGGAATCATTCCAGGATCTGGTACGTGTCCAAATTTGAGTTGAAAATCAGTTACTGCTTGCCAACAACTTCCAGAAATTGAAATTGTGTTTTTATAATTTCCAATATTTGCTTTATGAATATGTCCTGAAACCATTATATCTGGAATTTGTGAAATGATGTGTGAGTCTTGTTTCATAGGGATTGTTAGATTCAAATTATGTGATGGGCTCAAATGCCTTCTTTTCAATAAAAACTTGTGAATTTCATCTGCTTTTTCATAACCACCTGCCAATCTCAAACCTTCAACTTGATCAATTAATCTGTCAAAGGAATATCCATGATACATTAAAACATCTTGTCCAGAATAATTATCCATTGAGTGAATATTTGTGTAAGACGGGTTTGTTACCATTGTTACGTTTGGAAGTTCGAGTATTGATTCTGCATAATCTTGCATGCGTGGCTGAGGTTCCTCCAATCGGACACCAGAGTCATGATTTCCTGGACAAATTATTATTTGTTTGTCATCAGGAACTCTAGATAAAAATTTTGATAATTCTTCATACTGACTTCTTAAATTAGTAATCTTTAGTTCTTTTTCTTGTCCAGGATAAATACCAATTCCATCAACAAGATCTCCTGGAATGTAAAAATATTTGGTCTTTCTTGCAATTTCTCGTTGTCGTTCAGTTCCTACTTTTCCACTCAACCAATCAATAAAATTTGAAAATTGCTTTGGTAAAAATAGATTTGAACCTACATGTATATCTCCGGAGAAGACTGAATAAACTTCTTCGGGACTAAATGTTTCTTTCTTCTGTGGAACATCTGGTCGTATGATGGCGTGTAAGAACATAACTCCCTTTCTAACACGACCTTTGAATATTAAGACTTCATCTAAGGTCAAAAACTTAGCTTCTTCAATCAAATCATTATTTTTTGAGGATATGATGACTGTAATCTGACTAGTTAAATCCTCCACAATAAGTTTGACAGTTCCAGTATACATTCTAGCTACATCTGAAACGATTCCAATAATAACTTGATCTTCATCTGAAAGCATATCTTTTACGCGATCAATGGATACTGCTGATGCAGCTTCAGGTCGATTAAATAATATAGTCCTCATTGTTTTGTATCTTTCTCTGTAGTGTGTGGTGAAATCATCTGCTGTGATTTTTTTCTGTTTATAATCAAATTCTTTTACAATCTTTACTCTTGCTCTTAAATCATCAATTCGCGGTTTTACAATTGTTACATTTGTGGATTCTTGAGCTATATTTTCAGCTGTGGGTAGGATTCCTTTATCTAATAATTTCTTTACAATTTCTTGATTACTCATAACATTAATTCAACTCTCAATTCCGAACTCATTATTTCAGTTAAATCTGAAGGTATTGTGGAATATATTTCTCGAGTTCTCCCGTGTCTGCCTTTACTTATTACTCTTGCATTAATTAAACCCAACATATCTAATTCTGAAATTAAGTCAGATATTCTTCTTTGGGTTAAAATTGAAGTATCATTAACTTTGCATAAATCAGCATATGCTTCATAAATCTCTCCAGTTTCAAGTTTATGTTTTTGTTTGTTTAGAAAAAATATTGAATATATCAAAATTTTGGATTGGTTTGGTAATGTCTTAACTAATTCTAAGATTCTATTTTTCTCAATTTTATCTTCTGCCTCACGTATATGTTCCATTTCAACACTATCTGCTGCTGCGCGTTCTGCAACTTCGCCCGCAACTCTTAATAGATCTAACGCACGACGAGCATCACCGTGTTCCTTTGCTGCATATGCTGCACACTTTGCAAGAACTCCGCTGTTAATTACGTCTTTTGTAAACGCTAATTCCGATCTTTCACTTAGAATATCTTTTAATTCAAGAGCATTGTATGGTGGAAAAATTAATTCTTC
The DNA here is from genome assembly GCA_018698915.1 of Candidatus Woesearchaeota archaeon. Taxonomy (GTDB): domain Archaea; phylum Nanobdellota; class Nanobdellia; order UBA10117; family ARS21; genus JAAZWY01. The sequence goes on along the minus strand of JABIPN010000006.1, from coordinate 26,536 downwards.
TTCACTTAATGAACTCTTTACTCGCGGATCTATATTCTCAATAAAACGTACATCATTTGAAATTCCAATTAAACATAATTTTGCTCGTTTAAGTTCAGAATTAATTCTAGTTAAGGTGTAAAGAATTTCGTCACCTGTTTTCTGTACAAGTCTATCTATTTCATCTAAAACTAAGATTACAACTTGTTCAGTTTCATCTAATTTTTTCAAAAAAATATTGTATACTTCATCTGTGGGTAATCCTGTTGCTGGAACTTTTTCACCTAAATTTTTAGCAAGTGCAGCAATTATTCTATATTCAGTATCTGCAACTTTTTTTAATTTGCAGTTGAGATATGCAAACGTTAGATTAACATCGCTATCTTTAACTCGTTCAACAATCCGATTCAATGTGTGGAGTGTGCAAAGTGTTTTTCCAGTTCCAGTTTTACCATATATAAAAATATTTGAAGGTCGATCATTTCGTAAAGCTGGTGCTAAAATCATGCCTAGTTTTTTGATTTGTTTTTGACGATGAGGTATTGTATTTGGAACGTGACGCAAAGATAAAACATCCTTATCCTTGAATAAAGATTCTTTAGATACAAAATCGTCAAATAAATCGTCAAGTTCATCTCTTTCTCGCTTAGTTTCAGAAGTATTTTTTTTGTCTTCTTCTGATTTGAATTTTTTATCAAGAGATGTTTGATTATCCGTCATAAACTTTCCATAAGAAATGTACCTTAAAATAATTTATCCTCTTGACACGCTAATATTTTTATAAAAGCACTATACTTAAGGCTTGTACTTTTGACGTATGATTGTTTTGAATACCTCCTACCCCTTTATTTCTTATAGAACTTATTTTATTGTTTATATTTTTATCAAATTTGTTTATTATTATATTATTATTTTCAATATAGAAAAGAAAGAAGAGAAAAAATGAAATTTAATATAAAAATGAAATCTCCAGTAGAAATCAAGGGCTCAGGGGTTATTTTTTTCAACAATCTTCAATCGTTTTAAAACTCGAGTATCTTTTTTAGGTTCAGCATTTTCTCCGAGAGTAAATACAACTCTCCGAACACCTTCACCCCAGGAATAAGATCCTGGAATATTTTCAATTTTTTCAATTTTAAAAACACCCAATTCAACACCCTTATTCAAGTGATAATAAACCGATCGCATAGTTGTTTTATGAAAAACCTGTATATATTTTTTATATAATTCATAACCATAACCTTCACCAACAAAAAACAACAATTCAACTAAATTATTCCGTATTGGACTAAATGCAGGACGACCTCTTCCACGCGTTTTCATCATATACTTTTTCACACAATCATATTTAAACATCATCATAATGAATTTAGTATGTCAGACATTATTGCTTCAACACAAATTAAGAAGTATTTCTCAGAATTAAAATCCGAAACTTTAGAATTGCATGATATTGCAAACACTGCCAGAAAAACCGGAATCGACCCACAACTAAATTGTGACATTCCCATAGCTGCATCTGTAGCAGAAAGAGTTGAAGCAATTATGGGTTCAATTTCGCCAAATTTAATTGGAAGCGGCGTTGTACAAAGAATTAGCGAATTAGAAAAAGAATATGGTTTTGGAGATTGGAGAGTTGCACTGGTATTGGCGAACGAAATTGCTTCAGAAAAAATATGCAAATTTGAAGATAAACAAACCGCAATAAGCATTGGTGTAAGAACAGGATTCGCATACATAACACAAGGAGTAGTATCTGCACCACTTGAAGGATTAATTGATGTAAAAATAAAAGACAGAAAAGACGGAAAAAAATATTTGGCTCTATGTTATGCTGGACCAATCAGGGGTGGCGGTGCAACAGCAATGGCAGTCACAACAGTGATTGCAGATTATGTTAGAATACAACAGGGAATTGAAAAATACGATCCTACTGATAAAGAATTAAAACGAATGTATACAGAAGTAACAGATTATTATGAACGCGTAGAAAGAAAACAATACAAACCAACCATTGAAGAAATAGAATTTATTGTTTCTAATTTACCTGTAGAAATTGATGGAGATCCAACCTCACAACTACAAGTATCAAATTACAAAGGACTGGAACGAATAACAACCGACAGAATTAGAGGGGGCATGGCACTAATGCTCACTGATGGTCTACCGCTCAAAGGTGCCAAAGTAATGAAGAAATTAAATGAATGGGGAAAAGATTTCGGATTGGATTGGCAATGGTTAAATGATTATCAAGATATAAAGAAGCGAATTCACGCCAAAACATCAAAAGAAGAAATCGAGGATGGATCAGAATCAAAACTAAAACCGAATTATGCATATATTGCTGAAATTGTAGCAGGACGTCCCGTATTCACACATCCACTTCGACAAGGAGGATTTAGATTGAGATATGGGAGATCAAGATTAACAGGTCACGGATCTTGGGCAATATCTCCAATCACCATGCAAGTACTAGATAATTTTCTAGCAGTTGGAACACAACTAAGAGTCGAACGCCCAGGAAAATCAACATCATTAACTTCTTGTGATTCAATAGAAGGTCCAATTGTTAAACTAAAAGACGGATCCGTTGTAAAACTTGAAACGGAAGAAGAAGCAAAAGAAATATCAAAAGACGTTGATGAGATCCTATACTTAGGAGATTTGTTAATCTCACCAGGCGAATTCACAGAAAACGGGCATTTTCTAGTACCTCCAGGATATTGTCCTGAATGGTGGCTGTTGGAACTGAAAGAGGCAATAAAAAACAACCCAAACAAAAAACACAATCTAACTGAAGATTTTATCAATAAATTTATTCCTCCAACTATTAATTTTGAAACAGCGCTAAGATTATCTCAAGAGTTCAAAATACCAATACACCCAAATTTCACATTCTATTTTGATGCATTAGATAATAAACAAATAATTCTACTAAAAAATTATATCTCAACAGATATGAATGCAAACCAACCAGAAAAAAGATTATTGGAGTTAATTGGATGCCCACACCAAATAAAAGAAAACAAAATAATATTAACAGAATTAAATAAAACAATTTTGAAATTGTTTTTCAACAAAGATATACAAATCAGACCAAAATTCGGTACTGGAATTGGTGCACGAATGGGTAGACCTGAGAAGGCAAAAATGAGAGATATGAAAGGTTCACCAAATTTTTTATTCCCTGTCGGAGCAGAAGGAGGAAGATTAAGATCTTTCAATGAATCAATAAAGAAAGGACACATTACCGCAGAGTTTCCAATAATAAAATGTCTTGACTGTGAAAAAAGAACAATATTCACAAAATGTGAACACTGTAATTCTCTAAACACGCAACAACAATATATTGATTATTTTACGAAGAAAAAATACACTTCACCTGAAACTCCAAAGTGTGTTGCATATGAAAGAAGAAAGTATGAATTACCCAAATTATCAAAAAACATAAGATCTAATTGGGAAGGTGAATTTCCAAAATTAATAAAAGGTGTAAGAGAAACAATGAACAAGTTTCGTTATGTTGAACATCCAGTCAAAGGAGTACTCCGAGCAAAACATTCTTTGAGGGTTAATAAGGATGGAACTGTCAGGTATGATGCAACAGAACTAGGAACAACACACTTCACACCTGAGGAAATTGGTCTATCGATAAAAAAAGCACATAAATTAGGATATACGCACGATTTCAAAGGACAACAACTAACTGAAAAAACTCAACTTGTAGAAATATTTCCTCAAGATATAATATTACCGAGCGAAAGCTCATTAGGTATTGAATCTGCAGGAGCAGTTTTAAAACGCGTTGCAGATTTTGTTGATGAGTCATTAGTAAATCTCTACAATATCTCTGCACACTACAATATCGCTATTGAATCAGATCTAATAGGACAACTAGTTATAGGTCTAGCACCACATACTTCTGCGGGAATTGTAGGAAGAATTATCGGATTTTCAAATATAGCTGCAATTTTAGCACATCCAATGTGGCATGCTGCACAGCGAAGAGATTTAGATGGTGAAGAAACTGCAATAATGTTAGTATTAGACGCATTTCTTAATTTTTCACGAGACTTTCTTCCAGATCGAAGAGGCGCAAGAAGTATGGATGCACCATTAGTTATTTCAACAATACTAAATTCAAAAGAAGTTGATGATGAAGTTTATGATTTAAACATAGCCTGGGAATACTCGTTAGATTTCTATAATGCAGCATTAGAAATGAAATATCCGTGGGATTCAAAAGTAAAATCAATTGGAGACGTAGTCGATAAGGAAGAACAATATCAAAATCATGGATTCACACACTCAGTATCAAATATGAATAAGGGAGTAAATGTATCAGCTTACAAATATTTACCTACGATGGTTGAGAAGATGGAAGGACAAATAGAACTCGCAAGAAAAATAAGGGCGGTAGATCTCAACAAAGTTGGAGAATTAATAATAACTGGACATTTTATTCGAGATCTTAAAGGAAACATGCGTAAATTTACAATGCAACGATTTAGATGCGTTGCTTGTAATGAAAAATATCGAAGAATACCTCTAGCAGGAAAATGTTTAAATTGTGGAAAACAAAAAGTAATTTACACAATAAGTGAAGGTTCAGTTAAGAAATATCTTGAACCAACCCTACAACTAATTAAAATTGAAGGAACAAGTGAATACTTAAGAGAATCCATAAATTTATTCAATAGCCGAATAGAATCTGTTTTTGGACGAGATGCAACAAAACAAATAGGACTGGGAGATTTTATCAATGACTAAAATATTATGTCCTGATGGTGTAGTAAGAGATATCGCTGAAGTAAAAAACTCTGAGTTCGAAAACTACCCAAGAGTAGTTCTTGCAGCATTACTTGCGGGACAAAAACCAAGAAAAAAGAAAGATCCAAACAAAAAACCAAGATTTGGTGTAACGCGATTAACTTCACATTGTTTAAGAAATTCCTATTATGGGTTGGTGGAGGAAGTGCCAATTTCGTTAGAAAAGCTGTGGATTTTTTCAAGAGGACACGCAATTCATAATTTCTTTCAAGATCATATTCCTGAAGATGAACAGGAAGTATTCTTGGAACTCCCCTTTGTAAATTTTTCAGCAATAGGATTCATTGATGTATTTTCAGATAATGTAATGTATGAGTTCAAAACAATTGAGCGCATTCCTAAATCACCAAAACTTGCCCATACTATGCAAGTACAATCTTACTTCTCAATGCTTTCTGAATCAAAACAAAAAGAAGTAAAGAAATTAGTTATTGTTTATTTCTCACTAAGTAAAATAAAAGTATTTGAAGTAGAAAAAAGAAATATGAGTGGTTATTTGGAAGCAAGAGGCACCGTTCTTTCAAATGCACTAAAAACAAAAACACCTCCTACTAGAGAGGAGTCTTACTTATGCAATTATTGCGAATTCTATGATATTTGTTTTAATAAGAAAGATACGGACAAAAACAATCAAATAAAGGTCCAAACTTCTCTGGAAAACATTGGAAATTAGTGGAAAACATTGGAAAGATTTTTCCAAAACTTTTCCAAACAAACTGGACAAAATTAAACTGATAGGCTCAATGTATACATATTTAAAATAAGTTCCATTGGAAATGAAGGGGTATCTTTAGGGTAATCAATTGGAAAATTGTGGAAAAAACACTGGAAAGATTTTTCAAACAATAAATCTTTTTATACAATAATGAGTTAATAGAATAATGATTCCGAAGTCTGTTCGAAATATTCTAAATGATCACAAAAGTGACCTAGAACAACTTAAATCAAGGATTTACGACCGAGACTCAATTATAAAAAAACTAGAACAAAAAGTGCAAAAACTACAAGAAAACAACGAAAAACTATTGGAAAAAATAATGGAAAGTAGAGGTAATTGGAAAAACGAATTTCCAAACGAATTTCCAAAACAACACGCACCAACACAAAATCATCGGCAACCAATTGCTACAATTAAACCAACATTATTCAATTTGTCTGATTTACAATATTTGATCCTATTACAACAAGGAAAGGCAGATTCAACATTCTTTGCAGTATCGCCAACGCAACTAAAGCTAGCATACGGATTGGAGAAATCAGAACGAACAATAAGAAATAAATTACTTGAACTAGAATATCGAGGATTTATTAATGGGACTGGTGCAAGACCAAAGAAATATTATTTAACAAAAGAAGGAACTGAACTAATTGATAAACAGAGAAGAAATTCAATAAGTTTTGATATCTAACTAAAATTAAGAATTGTAGGTATAGTTAAAACACCCATAGCATGAACTTTTTTAACACCCATAATTTGTGAAACCAATCCAATTGATGTAGAAACACTCATAAGAAATAACCCCCAACTTCCCGAGATAATAAATACCATACAACACAAAAATATTATAACACTAATTGAAACTAATTTGTAATTAATTTTTGAAACCATTTTTCCAACTCGTTTTCCAATATACAAACAAGCCATTGTTCCGAAACCCAACCCAATAACTAAAGAGATTAACATAACCAAAAATATATCAAAAGTAACTTCAAATAATTGTTGAACTGCAACAAGAACTCCACTTCGTGCTGAGCCAACCAAATACAACATAACAAGTGTGAAAAGTACGTCTAAAGTATTAATTCCACCCATAACATTAAGAAATTTTTTCTGTGAACTATTTTTCATGACTGCTTGAGCAACTGTAGCACTCTGTGTCGGACCCAAACTAGGAAACAAAACCATCAAACTACTTGCAAACAAACTAATAAATCCTAAGAATGTGTTTTCTCTACTAAATAATTTAAAGCTTTCACTAATTTTCTGATCTGGAACATGACTTTTTTCACCCATACTAAACAAAAGTATACTAATTCCAAAGAATCCACTCAATAAAGGAAATAATGGATCTTTTACAATACTAGTATTCAAAGTAAGCAAACCCAATACACCTGCAAAAATAAAAATTAGCATTGCCCAATATATTTTCTTTAATGAAGACTCACTTAAAATTAACCAAGTAGTAAGGATTAACAAAACGGGCGCAACAAACAATTTAATAAAATCTAACCAATTTTGTATAAACCACCCAAAAAGAATTAAGAACGGAATTCCAATCAAAAATGAATTTATACCACCAACAACAGTTTCACGAAGCGCGATATATCCCTCACCTTTCAATAACAACCGATGTCCGGGCAATACACTAAGCGCAGTATCTGAATTTGGTGCACCCAAAAATATACTTGGAATATAATCAACAAATGAATGAACAACTAACATACATACGGCACCCGACACAAACAAAGTCTCACTTAAGCTAAACCAACCACTCAATAAAACACTCATCAACATTAAAGCAATAGTATTAGTATGTAGCCCAGGGATTAATCCAGTCACAACACCTAACAAACAACCAATAACAACACTAAGGATAACTTCAAACATAATTAAATCAGAACTCAAACATATTAATTAAACACAGGTCAAAAATATAGGCCTTTACTTTTACATTATATCGTCTTCAGCAACAATAACAAAATCCCCAGAAGAGATAACAGCACTATACGGGATTAAATGAGCGCCCTCTTTAGACTTTTCTAAGTCCAAACTTAAACAATAGGCAGTAGGACCTTTAACACTCAAATAAATAAGTTCACCTGTCCGAGATTCAAATATTAAATCACCTAAAACACCAAATTTCCTTCCAGATTTTGAAACAACAGTCTTACCCATCAACTCATTTGATCTAGATTTCTGTGCAACCATGCCTTTAAAATGTAAAATCTTAATAAATACTTTTCGATGCTCGAGAAATGACGACGAAGATTATTGTCACTTACTAACTAAAAGCGAAAAACAGTTTATTTTATTATGAATGAAACAACAATCACAAAATTATCATTAATTTGGATATTTTTAGGAATTTTTACAATGTTTATCGCAGCTGAATTTTCAACAGCACCACAAATAAACGATTCAATAGAAAATCATTTTGGAGAGGAAGTAATTGTAAAGGGAGAATTAGAAAAGATTACTCCAAAAGAGTCATTCACATTTATAAAATTAAAAACAAATATGGAAACAATTCCAGTAATTCTCTTCGACAACTACCAAACGAACGGAACCAAACTAAAAATCCAAGGAAAAGTAGATATTTATCGCGGAGAGTTTGAAATAATTGCCAACAGAATTTGGTGTGAAGACTGCTGATTCTTGTTTCATAAACATTTTTAAACCACTTACCAAGTCAGTCCATGAATAAAATTATATTTCTAGACCGAGATGGAACGTTAAATAAGGACGACGGATACACAAACAAAGTGGGAGATTACAACCTTCTACCAAACACAAGTAACGGTCTAAAAAAGCTACAATCGCAAGGATACAAACTAATAATTGTAACAAATCAATCAGGAATCGGAAGAGGATACTATACTGAAGATCAAATGCATGAATTCAACAATCACTTAATTAATGAATTGAAACAAGAAAATATCAACATAGACAAAGTTCTATTCTGTCCACACACTCCACAAAAAGAATGCGACTGTAGAAAACCCAAAACAAAACTAATTGAACCCTATTTCACACCCGACTTTGATAAGGCTAACTCATATGTTATCGGTGACAGATCTTCAGACATTGAACTTGCAAACAACGCTGGACTAAAATCTGTGCTCGTAACAACAGGAAGCTCCGAGAAAGATCCAGAATCCAACTCAAATCCAACATTTATTGCAGAGGATTTGCTTGATGCAGCAAATAAAATACAAAATGCTTAGTTTACAACGAGGAATAGACAAAACAATTGGAACTCCACTAATCAATGCACTCTCACTTTTGAAGAGACGAAGGAACGCAGTTCCGGAAGAAGTTCTATTCACAAAACTATGGGCCATTGGTGAATCAGTACTAACTTTACCATTAATTAAACAATTCAAACAAAACTATCCAAATACAAAAGTTACAATTTTATGCCGGAATCAAAACAAAGCAGTATATGAGAATCAACCCTTCATTGACAACATAGAGTTACTTGAACTACACAACATACTAACGCTCACAAAACAATATAAGAAATATGACTTAGCATTTGACTTAGAACCTTATCTAAAACTCTCAGCATTACTATCAAACTATCTTTCACAGAAAACAATTGGATTTTCACACGGTCCACGGGCAAAGTTATATGACCAACTTGTCTATTACAACGACAAAATTCATGCAGTCAACACATTTCTAAATTTACTCAAACCTCTAGAAATAAAACCAAAAGTACCAGATAAACTAATAACATTAAAATACTCAAAATCAGACAAAAGAAAAGTAAACAACTTTTTCAATAAACTTCCAAAACACAGACCAATAATTGGAATGACAGTAACAAGTGCAGGTACTGCAACCTGGCGACGATGGTCACCACATAAATTTGCACAACTTGCAGACAAACTAATCAAAAAACACAATGCAATCATTCTAATGCCGGACATACAAAACCAACGAAACTACATTGAAAGAATAATCAATCAAATGGAACAAAAAGAGTTCGTTTACAATCTCGCAGGAAAATTCTCACTAAAACAACTATTCAAACTCACAGAAAAGTGTAACATTTACATTTCAAACGATACTGGACCGCTACACATTGCAGCAGCACAAGGAACCGAAACGATTGGACTGTTTGGACCGAATACACCAGTAAGATATGCACCATACGGGAAAAACAACCTCTCACTTTACAAATCAAAAGAAACACCAGTTATTAATCCACATTTAGGAAGTTTCAAACGACCCACACAAAACTGGATGGAGAAAATCACTGTTAATGAGGTATTTCGAAACGCTGAAAAGTTAATATACAAACAAAAAAGGAGAACCAAAAGATGAAAAATATAGCAAGAGAATTTATAGAGGAATCAATTGAAACAAAACAAAAACTATTGGACGGTAAATATCTAAATCAAATAGTCGAGGCGGGAGAACTAATTCTCGAGGCTGTGAAAAATGGAAACAAAATAATAACTTGTGGAAATGGAGGTTCAGCAGCAGATGCACAACACTTCGCAGCAGAGTTAGTAATTCGCTACAACAAAGAGAGACCAAGCATTCCGGCGATTGCACTCTCTTCTAACGTATCAGCAGTAACTGCAGCATCAAACGATTATGGCTATGACTATGTTTTCTCAAGACAAGTTGAAGGATTGGGAAAACCAGGAGATGTATTGGTCGGAATCACAACCTCTGGAAACTCAAAGAATGTCCACAAAGCATTCGAAATCGCAAAGGAAAGAGGATTAAAAACAATCTGTCTCAATGGAAGGTCTGGCGGAACAATGAGTGAACTAAATTTAGATTCAAATTTAATTATTCCATCAAACACAACCGCACGAATACAGGAAGCTCACATCAACATAATACATATTTGGTGTGAGTTAATTGATCACGTAATCTACAAAGTAAATGAAACTAATTGAAACCATTCAGGAATTCCCAAAGAAACATATACTTGTAATCGGAGATTTAATTCTTGATGAATACTTGTTCGGAAACATAAACCGAATCAATCCTGAAGCACCCGTGCCAGTACTCAACGTTTCAAACAACAACAGAGAACACCGACTCGGTGGCGCAGCAAACACTGCAAACAACGTTGCAGCACTAGGAGCAAAGTGCACAGTAATTGGACAAGTTGGAAATGATAAATTTAAAGAGCCAATGCTAGAGCTGTTCAAGAAAGCAAACATAAACACATTTCTAATCGAGAGAAACGATTTCACAACAATAAAGAAAACTCGCTTAGTTGCACAGAACCAGCAAGCGTTGAGAGTAGATTTCGAAGATCCAAAACCTTTGAAATCAAAACACGTTACAAAGATTATTGAATTCATAAAATCAAATCAATTTGATATGATTCTATTATCGGATTATGACAAAGGAATGATTACAAAAGAATTAGTTGAAGAACTGAAAAAATTAAATATATTGATTATTGTAGATCCTAAACCAAATACAATAAATTTATTCAAAAATGTATTTGTAGTTACTCCAAACACAAAAGAGGCGCAAGAAATAACGAACTCAAACTCAAATCCTGAAACACTGTCAAAAATAATATCAGAGAAATACAATACTAATGTAATAATCACACAAGGGCCAAACGGAACATCATCCTATAATAAAGAAAATAACGAATACAATCATTTACCTGCAAAAGCACGTGAAGTATATGATGTTTCGGGAGCAGGAGACACATTTATTGCAATCTTAACTCTCGCATTAGCATCGAAAGCAGAATTATACGAAGCAACACAAATTGCCAATCAAGCGGCAGGCATTGTGGTCGGTAAATTCGGAACTGCAACACTCACTTTAACTGAGTTAAAATCTTCGTTCAAGGGTATTAATTCAAAAATAAAAACAAGAGAAGAACTATTACAAATTGTTCAGAAACTAAAAGCTAAAGGAAATAAAATAGTCACAACAAACGGAATATATGATATATTACATGTTGGACACATACGGCTACTCAACAAAGCAAAATCTTTCGGAGATATTTTAATTTTAGCAATAAATGCTGACAGTTCAACAAAACGACGCAAAGGAGATAATAGACCAATCAATAATCAAAAAGAACGTGCAGAGATAGTAGCAAACTTAGCTACAGTAGATTATGTTGTGCTATTTGACGAAGACACACCAGAAGAATTACTCAACCAACTTCAACCAAACATTCATGTTAAAGGTGGAGATTACAACGCCGAAGATTTACCAGAAACAAAAACAGTTCACAAATATGGTGGAGAAGTAAAGATAGTAAAACTGGTTGAAGGAAAGTCAACCACTGACGTAATAAACAAAATAATTAATTCTACGGACAACAACTGAATTCAGTTCCACAAACAATATAAAACAATATACAAAATCGAACTATGTCAAATATTTCCGAGATAACTATTGACAAAAATACAACAATAAAAGAAGCCATGATCGTAATGACTTCTGCCGGACCAAAAAAATTACCAACAGGAATTGTAATTATTACAGGTAAAAATAATAAATTGTTAGGTGTAGTAACTGATGGAGATATAAGGCGTGCATTACTAAAAGGTAAAACATTGAACGATCCTGTTGAAAACATCATGATTACCAATCCAGTACATCTGAAAAATTCTGAAAATATTAAAAATATGTCTGCAGAAATAATTTCACAAATAGAGTTAGCAAATAAAGAAGGAAGAATAAGAAGTAAAAAAGTAAATCAAATATTACTTATAAACGAAGACGGAACACCTCAAGACATAATATCTTTTTATGATATTTGGAAATTATCAAACACAAAAACAAAACGAGTATGTATTTTAGGTACAGGATATGTGGGATTAACGTTAAGTTTGGTACTTGCAGATAAAGGATTCAAAGTAATAGGATATGATATCGATAAACACAAAATTGAACAACTATCGAAAGGAAAGTTAACCTTTTATGAGCGAGGGATTGATTCACTACTAACTAAACACATTCACAACAATTTTCAAGTCACTAATAAATTAGTTCCAGATATGGCCGACATATATATAATCTCAGTAGGAACACCAGTAAATAATGAAAATAAACCCGAACTCCACATGGTGGAAAGTGCAGCAAAATCACTCGCAAAAGTAATCAAAAAAGGAGATTCAATAATATTAAGATCAACAGTTCCAGTTGGAACTTGCAGAAATACTGTTTTACCAATACTTGAAAAGGAATCAGGATTAATATGTGGTATAGATTTCTATCTCGCATTTGCACCAGAACGAACAATCGAAGGAAAGGCCATAGAAGAACTAAATTCCTTGCCACAAATAATTGGTGCATATAACACAACAAGTCTTAGCAATATATCTGATTTTTTCAGGAAATTATCACCACACATTGTATCAACAAATAATTTAGAAGAAGCAGAGATGGCAAAATTAATTAATAATACGTTTAGAGATATTAGCTTTGCATTCTCAAATGAACTAGCACTAATTTGTGCTGAACACAATATGGATGTAGATCGGGTTGTGAAATCAGCAAATGATGGTTATAAACGTAACAAAATTCCCTTTGCAAGTCCAGGAGTGGGAGGGTTATGTTTAAGGAAAGACCCATACATATATTCAAATGCTTCAAAGGACACGTCAATATTAGCACTTGCAGCTCGAAAAATTAATGACAAATTACCACACCATGTTGCAAATAAAATTGAACAATTCTCAAACAAGACAAATAAAACAAACCCAAAGATATTCTTATTAGGCTTAGCATTTAAAGGTCAACCAGAAACTTCAGATTTACGAGATTCAACATCAATAGATATTTTCAACATATTAAAACAGAAAGGATTCAAAAATATATATGGTTATGATCCGATTGCCAACTCAGATGAATTAAAACAATTAGGAATAAATACCGCAACACCAGAAGAAGGTTTCAAAGATGCAGATATAGTTGCAATACTTAACAATAATAAAAAATATATGGATCTAGATATAAATTCATTAATAAAGACTAGCAACAAACCTTTACTATTCTTAGATACTTGGCACATTTTCACAAAAGAAAGTATTTCACAAGATAATGTATTTTATTCAGGACTCAGTTTTGACCAATTTTGACAATTCTGAAAGCGAATTTATAATCAAATCAGGATTTAATTCATTTAATTCATTCTCTTCCAAAGAACCTCTTTTTGCAACACTATAAACATTGGCCATTTTTGCAAGCATCACATCCGCACGTTCATCACCAACCATAACTATATTTTCTCGATTTAAATCATATTTATTTAAAATATATGATATATGTTCTTGACCCTTACCAAAACCATTAACAGAACCAAATACATTGACAAATTTATCATATATTCCCAGATGTTCAGCAGACGCAACAACATCTTCTGGAGTTGCAGAACTAGAAACAAATAAATTCAAACCACAAGTGTTCAAATAATCTAATGTAGAAACTGTGTCACGGAACAAATGAGTTTTATTCAAGTTAAACAAATTCAATTCAGTAAATGCACAACTAATTTCAAAATATTCCAAATCAGTCAAATCTCGATTTCCAACAGAGTTTGAGATAGCATCAAAAAGAATGCGTCTGGGAACGCCTGAATGTTGCCGATATGCTTTCTCAACTAATTCTGAAGAATAGCCAAAGAAATTATTAAACAACTCGCCAGCATTTTCAATTTTCATATCTAATGAATTAACTAACGTACCATCCCAATCAAAGATCAAGGTTTCACAATTTACACTAGTTCTTCGAGTTTCCAATTCGTCTCCCAATTATAAACAGGTTCACCATTAACCATACTCGCAAAGCGTCCACGATAATAATCACGATTTAGTAATTCTTCAGGACTCATAGCTCTTTGTTCTTGACCAAGTCCAACTTCCCAATTTGGAATATTTTTATGAACATAATCCATAATTTCCTCAGGACTCCTTTTCCCAAATTCAACTAAACGTTTCAATTCTTCAGAATTAATTGAAACTGGACCATCTCTTGAAGATTTGGCATCTTGAATTGTAAAATGTCGCTCAATAACATCCGCACCTTGCCCCAATGCTAAAATTGAAGCATCAATTCCATCTCGTTCAACTAACGAATGATCTGAGAAACCAACAGTAGGCGTAAATTGTCTAAGATAATTCATCCGATTCAAATGTAATTCGTTCATAGGTGTTGGATAAATAGTAACACAATGAAGCAAATCATAACTTGTACCTTTAAGCAACTCCACAGTTTTTTCAATTTCATGATTATAACTTGCACCTGTAGAAACAACTAAATGATCAAAATTATCTCTCAAATCCTGAACCATCTGATGTGCACTGCAATCATAACTGGCAACTTTAACCGCTTTCATACCTAAACTCGAAAGAAAAGGAATTCTTTGACGAGTAAAAATAGTAGTCATCGGTTCCACACCAAAATTTCTACATTCATCTATAAACCATTTAAAGTCGTCATCACTTAAATCCATTGGAGCTAATCTATCGACTTCTGCTTGATATGGACGAAGTATAGATTGTTTAACACCATCAATATCAACTACACCTTCTTCAAATCGTTCCCGATAAGTAATTTCTGAAGCAAGCATAGATTGTACTTTTACATAGTCTGCTCCTGCCTCGGCAGCAGCAGAGATCATTTCACTCAACAGTTTTTTATCACCATTGTGATTTTGACATAATTCTGCAATTATTGTAGCCATCATGAATTTATTTCAACTAATTCAAAATCTAGTTGAATTTTTCCCTCATCTATTAATTTCTGTGCAAATTCAAAATCTTCTTCAGAGTCTATATTTGCTAAAGTAGTACCATCTAATATTTGAGCACCGCAGCGAACACCATAACGATCTCCATCATTCATCAAAGTATTGTATGTAGAAACATAAACTGCACCATTCATCCAATAATAAATTCCAGGTAAATCTTGACGTACTTTATATTTATGTGATTCAATAATTTTGTTTTTCATTCCATCTTCTTGAATCATCGAAACCAATTCTCCATCATTTTTTACTTCTTTAATTTTATATGGATGAAAATGTCCAGGAGTTTCAGAAACTGAAGCAATTCCAGTAAATTTATTATTAATCAACATATCAATTGCATCATCGATATGCTTACTTAATCTAAAAGGAGAAGTACACTGAACCAAGATTATTAGATCTGGAATCCAACCTTCACTCTCCAGAGTTTTTACTACATGTTGCATTCCCGACTCTGCAGGACTCAAATCTTGAGCTAATTCACGCGGACGTATAACAACTTCTGCACCATACTTTTTACTAACTTCAGAAATTTCATCATCATCAGTAGAAACAACAACACGATCTACTTTTTTTGCGCCCAATGCAGAACAGATACCATAAGCTATTAAGGGAATACCGTTCAATTTTTTCACATTCTTACGAGGAACACCCTTAGAACCTCCCCGAGCAGGAATAATAGCTAAAACTTTCACAAGACCTCCTTGTCACTAAATCTTAAAAATCGATCGACATTATGCATATCAAAAAACATAACTTCTGCACAATATCTCGACCCATTCAACATACCATATTTAATCAATATTTGATTTTTGAAGGAACACATATTTGGTAATTTTGAAATTGCAATATCCAAATTTTCACTAAAACTTAAAGCAGAATCATATATTGCTGCGATATCTAAGTCCTTTAAAACTTCAACATTAAAAAAGATCTCAGGATCATCACCTTCAGAATATGGAAAAACAATCAACGGTTTGTTTAAAATTACACTATTTGAAATAGTTCCCCATCCTGCACGCGCAACAATACCTATAATATTTTTATTAAATTTAATTTTAACAGGATCTTTATCTGAATCATAAACCTTAAATTTTCCAAAATCAATATTTAAATAATCCAGTTCATTAATTCCAGATTTGTAAAAATAAACCCCTTCTTCAATTGAGGATTGATCAACCTCAACATCAGTTCCAATAAACGGAACTGAAACACATAATTCCTCAATACCTAAACTTTTTGGTTCAGAAACAAATATTTTAGTCTGTGAATTTTCTATCCGCTTTGCAATTTTAATACATTTATCAACATGATTTCCTGAAAACATACCTTTGTTGACTGATTTTTGCAAGAATTCAGAAAATAAACCCATAACACTACTATATGATAGAGGAATTGGAGACAAAATACGCGGATTTCTACTAATTTCCATAACGACATTTTCTTCAGAAATCAATTTTTCAACCACAACATTAAATTCCTTTTCAACTTTAAAATAATTCTCAGAAATTAATTTTAAATTCTCAGAATAGTTCTTACCTTTATAGAAAATTTTATTCAATACAGCTCCAGTATCAACATCAAATTTTATTTCTAATTCAGGATGGCTCTCCTTTGCAATTTGGATTTGTCGAGATCCATAAACCAAAGGTGAAACAATGTTAAAAGGTTCATAACCCTTTGAGATAAGGATTTTATTAAATTCAGCTGCAATATCTAATGCCCTTAAGAAAGGACCATATCCATATGCAAAATTCAGAAAAATTGACTTCTTCATAATTAATTCTCAAGATTTAATTTTTAAACTTTCTGAAATAATGTCCTATAATCGTTTTTACCCATAAATCGTGGTTCAATTTTAATTTATTTTTATTTGGCAATTCCAGATATTTCAAAGCAGTATTATCACCAACAAATACTTCACAACCACAAACTTTTGCTTCATCCGCAGGTAAGCCATGACCTTCTGCAGTTGATGGAAAAATAAATACGTGTGCTTTCTGATATTCACCAATTAAACGTTTCTCAGACAAGTTAATTTTTTGTTCAACATCAATTTTACGAATATTAATATATATTTTATGATACCACTTTAATCCACCAACTCTAACAAATTTCAAATCAATATATTGTTGCAAATCACCAACAATCTTCAACTGAAATAATAAATTCTTACGTTTGTCTGTAGAACCAACGGATAATACGGTAAATTTCTTATTTTTATTTCCCTTTTTATATTTTTCATTCAAATCATAATTAACAACCTTAACAATTGATTTAGATACATCATATAACTCAAGAACAAGTTTTTTAGTATATTCAGAATTACAATAAAACATCTCACTTTTACTACTAGGATAATACAGCCAGGAATAAAATATACTCTTCAAAAAATTACGAGATTGAAGGGGAAAATAGTCATGAATCACACAACCATAAATATCAACACCTTGTATTCTTGAAAGAAGTGGCGCAGCCAGTATATATTCATCTGCCGGAAATTCAGCACGCGATAAACCAAAAATATGTAATAAACGAAAAAACCAACTATATTGTCCATACAAATTAACAACTTCAATATTATTTCTATCTGCAAAATTTCTAACAAACTTACCTATACCTGATTTTTCAGGAAAATAGCTCAAAATTTTCATATTGAAATATAACTCACAATTCACGAAATAATCTAAGACTTATAAATTTTAGCAAATTATCTTTTATCGAACTTAGTTTAATTAAACTTTTAAATCCACATGCGTCACCAACTGAGATGAAAACAGCACTTATAACTGGAATTACTGGACAAGACGGTTCTTATCTTGCAGAATTTCTTCTCGAAAAAGGATACAAAGTTTATGGTCTAGAACGAAGAAATAGTTCAAGAGAGCGAAGAAATATAACTCAGATTCTTGATAAAATTGAATTAATTAATGGCGATTTATTAGATCAAGCATCAATTATTGCAGCAATAAAAGAGTCTAATCCTGATGAAATCTACAATCTGGCAGCACAATCATTTGTTGGTTCTTCATGGGGTCAACCAGAATATACTGGAAATGTAACCGCCCTGGGAGCATTAAGAGTTCTTGAAGCAATAAGACAAGTTAATCCAAAGATTAAATACTATCAAGCATCCAGCAGTGAAATGTTTGGAAAAGTAAAAACAACACCACAAGATGAATCAACACAACTACATCCACGAAGCCCTTATGGTGTAGCAAAATGTTTTGCTCATTGGATAACACAAAATTATCGTGAAAGTTATGGAATGTTTTGTGTATCAGGAATATTATTCAATCATGAATCACCAAGAAGAGGTGAGGAATTTGTAACCAGAAAAGTAACAAAAGCTGTTGCACGTATAAAATATGGAAAGCAGAAAGAATTAAGACTTGGAAATCTTGATGCAGAGAGAGATTGGGGACATGCACGAGATTATGTTGAAGCAATGTGGTTAATGATGCAACAAGATAAACCTGAAGATTTCGTAATCGGAACAGGAATTTCAAACTCAGTAAGAACAATGGTTGAAACTGCATTTAATCATATAGGATTAAATTACAAAGATTATGTAGTTGTAGATCCAAAATTCTTTAGACCTGCCGAAGTTGAAATACTGCTCGCAGATGCTTCAAAAGCTGAAAAAATATTAAATTGGAAACCAAAAAAAACATTTAAAGATTTGATTATAGAAATGGTTGACAATGATCTAAAATTGGAAAAATGAAATATCATTGGCCACTAATGGGTGAAATCATCACCGAAAATCAACGAATGGATTTGGCAAAATTCATTCTATCAACTACAAGATATACTCAAGGTCCACAAGTAAAAGAATTTGAAGATCAATGGTCCAAATGGCTAGGAACAAAATATTCAGTATTCGTAACTTCGGGAAGCACTGCAAATTATGTTTTGGTAGCAGCAATAAAAGAAAGATATAATTTGAAAGACGGTGATAAAGTGTTAGTACCTGCAAATACATGGGTAACTTCAATTTCACCAATAATCCAAAATAATTTAACGCCTATTTTTTATGATATTTCATTAGATAACTTTGGACCTGATGAAGGATCAATAGAAAAAATAAAACAAAAACACTCTGAAATAAAATTTGCATTCGTAACTCATCTTTTGGGTTTGCCTGCAAACCTAAACTCAATTAAAAAATATTATCCAGAAATAATTATTGGAGAAGACGTTTGCGAATCTCACGGCACAACAGTTAAAGATAATAAAGCAGGAACGTTGGGCGCAGGATCAACATTTTCATTCTATTTTGGTCATCACATGACTACGGTTGAAGGTGGCATGGTTTGTACAAATGATAAAGAGCTATACAATCTAATTAAAATTAAACGTTCACATGGTCTAGCAAGGGAACTTCCAAAGGAACAATTCAAAAGCACTCAAGAAAAATATCCAACACTACATCCACAATTTATATTTTTAACAGACGGATATAATTTTAGAAATACTGAATTATATGCATTTCTTGGACAATTACAACTTAAAGATTTAGATAATTCAATCAAAATAAGAAGACAAAACTACAAACAATTCCGCGAAATGTTACTAAATTACTTGGAATTATTTCATATACCTCAAGAAGAAGGAAATAGTAGTTTTTGTTTACCATTTATTTGTAAAACTGCCAAACTTAAAGAATATCTCAGTAATTATTTAGAAACAAAAGGATACGAAACTAGACCAATAATTGCAGGAAATTTATTGAGACAGCCATTTCTAAGGGAGTTTGAAAATGAAACAATTCTTAAAAATTCTGATATTGTACATCACAACGGATTATATATTGGAAACAGTCAATTAATTACACAAGAACATATGAATAATCTAGAAGATGATATCGAAAAAGCAATCAAAGAATATACTACTATGCACAATAATGCGTAATCAGGAAAATGCAATAAGAACTTGGCATTCACAAATAAAACAACTTGTCCAACAAAATAAAGAGATTAATTTTGGAGTATCCGTTTATGAAAATGACTCTTCAGATAAAACCAAGGAATTATTGAAGAAACTAAATTTCAAATTTGTAAAGAAACATACAGTAACTTCTGAAAACATAAACACAAAATTTTTTGGAAGTGTTGCAAAAGCCGAACGTTTAATTAATCTTGCAAATGCAAGAAACAAGTGCATAAATCAAGCAATTAAGCGAGAAAAATATGATTATATAATTTTTATAGAACCAGATATAAGATACAACATCAAACAAATATCAAAACTACTAAACAAAGTTATTAATTCAAAATATAATTTCGATATAGTTTCGCCAGTATCTCTAAATTCAAATAATCACTTTTATGATAAATGGGCAACTAGAAAAAATAAATTTACTGAATATTGGTATCCCTCAACATTCAAGAAAGGATTATTAAAACTATATTCAACATTCAGTTGTTTTTGTATTTACAATGCAAAGCCAATATATCAAGGTTTAACTTTCGCACCATACAACAATAGATTAAACAAATATGATTGTGACACGGCAGTAATTTGTGAAAATTTCCAGGAAAAAGGATATTCAAATATTTTCATGGATACTGATTTTTTTGTTATACATCCAAACAAATCAAAAAACAAACTTTTGAATAACAAAATAATCCGAAGAGTATATGATTATATAATTCACATTATATTTTATAAGCTACACAAAGCAAATTAAATTTTACTATAATATTTTAACCACAATACAAATAATTCATTAGAAATATCTTTCACGGTTTGATTTTCGGTTCGAGTTCTAATAATCTTAACATTAGTTAAATTTGGCAAAATATTTTTAAACAATTTTTCCTGTCGTTCAAGATCACCCTTTGGATGCAAAGGTTTACGAGAATATAATTTAGAAACATCCGAATATAAATAAAATATCAAATCAGGTTTAGGCATTAAGTTATATAAAGTTCTACGTAACCACAAAGGAACATATTTCATCAACAAGAGATCAGTCCCAAATCTATCAGTAATAACTATTTTACGCGTTCTACGAAGAATAAATATCTTAGAATATCTCAACATAAAATCTAAGTAATATATTGGCGCTGCAAAACTATAAACCAAGCTTCGTTTGAAATTGTTATGATCATTCTTAATTAATTTATCATTCCGAAGTTCATATTTCTTATATTTTCTACCAAAGAACTGTATTGGCAAAATATTATTTTTACCCCTACCAACATAAACAAGTTCAGAAGAAATCTTATGGGTTTTTAATAAATTTATAATGTTTTTTGTGGCCGTACTTTTACCTGCACCATCCATACCGATAAACGTAATTAGCGGTGCACCTCTAATTAAGCGAGGAATATACCAAAGAATTGACATAATATAACCATAATATACCTTAATTGGATTTATGAGAAATATTTTCCGTCTTATTTCTTTACGTGCGCGCTTTAACAATTTAAAATCTTTTAAGAACAGTGCAAATACACGATGACTAAGATTAATACCTAACAATTTTTCTAGATTAGTCAACAAGTAATCCTTATCAAAATTTTTTATAGAATTTGCCAAAGCTGAATATCTATCACTTCCAGGAGAATGAATTATCAAGGTCAGTAACAAATCCTCTTTAGACAGTACGAAATATTTTCCAACCTCAGATCTTCGAGACAAAGCTTGTTCTGCTCCCAAATAAATAATATGCCTACCACTAACACCTCCAACATGAAAATGAAATTTCAATAACTTGGAATCTTCAGAAATATATTTCACATAACCTTTATGTTTTGAAAAAGGAGATAATTTTTCTTCAAAAAATCCCTTTCTCCTTAATAATCTATCAATCTTGGCTACACTATTTGAATCAACAACAATATCAATATCTTTACCAATGTGTATTTTACTATTCTTCAAAAAATCCCAATTTCTCAAAATTGCATAATCTATTTTATTTTTATTCAAACAGTCCAATATATTTATTGCAACAGTTCTAGTTTTATTCATGCCAGTACATAACTGAAAACATTAATAAGCGCTTTTATCTTTTGTTTCATAATAGTTATAAAACTAAATAGGAAGCACCACTATGCCAAGAAAAAAAGTAAAAAATATACTTTTCACATCAAATTCTACAACATTTACAAAAAGACAACTACCACTAATAATTGAATTAGAAAATAGAGGTTATAATGTAAAAACAATCTCATATTCAAAACAAGCAACAGAAATATTACGTTCAAAAGGAAAAAAAGTAGAATACATTATAGATTATTTCGATAATTACAATCCCAAAAACATAGAAAAAGAACTAAAGAAATACGAAAAGAAATACGATACAAATATGAATTTAATTATAACAGGAGATAAAAATTATACTTGGAAAAAAAGAGAAACAGCTAAAAGAGATTTAGTTAAACATTTCAAATTTTGGGAGAACTATCTAAAAAAAAATAAAGTTGATGTAATCTTTGGCGCACAAGAAAGATTTATTGATATGGTACCAAGAATTATAGGATCATATTTTGGATCAACCCAACTTGCATATAAGCAAAATATGTTTCCTGGAACATTTATAGTCGTCAAAGATCCTGTAGGAAGATGGCATACGTTAAATAAATATTGGAGCAGAAATAAAAATCGGAAACTAACTTCAAGTGAATACAAACGTGCAAAGAAATATTTGACTAATACAAAAAAAAAGAAACTTGTTGCGCCAGGAAATCAAGTATTCGTTGCACCACAACTAAATGATTTACGATTATTCATAATAAGTCTATATAATAATTGGAGATATGAGAAGTTTAGAAATCCTTACGCAAATTTATACCATATAGGAAAAGAACAAACCCTTCGTGTTTTAAGAAAACCAATTTCGAAATTTTTCACAGAAAAACCAACAAAAAATGAAAAATATATTTATTTTCCATTAACTCGTAGCGGAGATGCACAGATACTTTTGAGAGCACCACAATATTATAATCAGCTAGAGCTAATTAAAACAGTTTCAAGATATATTCCTGCAGGATATAAATTATACGTAAAACAACATCCAACGGGAGAAGGAGAATTTGATTTAAGAGATTTAAATTCAATAAGAAAAATAGAAAATGTTAGATTAATTGATACTTATATGAATACACACGAGATTTTAAAAAATACTTCAGCAGTAATAACTATTAACTCAAATACTGGAATTGAAGCATTAATATACAAAAAACCAACAATTCTATTAGGAAATGTATATTATGATATTTCAAATATGTTCATAAAAGTTCGGGATTTCTATGACTTGCCTAGCTCAATAAAAAAAGCACTCAAAATGAAATTCAATGATGTTGAAATTTTAAAGTTTATCAATGCATTATTAGAATCAACACACAAAGGGCATACTTTATTTGTAAGAAAATTTAATAAATATCTCTACGACGCTAAAAATATAAAAAATATAGTTGACGGGTTTGAAAAGGAATTCAAGTTATTATGAAAATAGCAATAATAACAAACTCATTTAAGAAATCAACACTAGAAGCAACCAAGTTAACAACATTACAACTTGCAAAATATTTTAACTCAAGAAATCATAAAACCATTGTAATTGGAGAAAAAACAAGAAATTTAAAAACAACTGAATTAATGGACTCAGTAAAAATATACAGAAAAGCAATTGTATTAAATAACTCAATTTTCTTTACAAGATTAAATCAATTAATTTCTGCACCAAAAACAATCAAATATGCTGAAAAAAAAGAAAATATCAAATTTGATATTATACATAACATAAGTGCATCACCACTACATGTAATAAGATTATTATTATCCAATCCATTTTCAAAAACAAAAAAAATACACACAATAAAATCAATATCGAAAAGTAGATTGGGATATCTTGCTACACCATTAATGAACTTAATAGATAAAGTAATCGTAAATAATGAATTAGTTGGAAAAAAATTAATAAGACTAGGATTAAACAAATCAAAAATAAGACTAATTAGGTCATCAATAGATTTAAAGAAATTTAAACCATATAAAAAAACAACAAAAACTCCAACAGTATTCTTCTATGGACCATTCACCGAAAGAAAAGGAATAAATTATTTAATTAATGCAATTCCTTTAGTTATAAAAGAAAATCCAAAAGTAAAATTTATTCTATCTGTAAAATTTAATAATTATGATAAAAAATATGACCAATTAATTAGTGATTTATACATAAAGGATAATGTAAAAATTATAACAACAAAAGAAAAAATAAATTTACCAAAATACATTAGCAATGCCGATATTGTTGTATTACCATACCCAAATTTAATTGCAACAGAATCAAACCCACTATCAATTTTTGAGAGCATGGCATGCAAAACACCAGTAATAACATCAGATCTAAAAGAATTAAGAGTATTATTAAAACATAAAGAGACGGCATTACTTGCAAAGCCTAAATCTCCAAAAAGTATTGCAGAAAACATATTACTACTATTATCAAATAAAAGACTAAAATCAAAACTTACAAGAAACGGATTCAAACTTTCAAAAGAGTTCGGATTGAAAAAAATCGCTAATCAACATTTAAAATTATACAAATCTATTTCAAAGCAGAGTTAATTAAGTGCTTAATTTCTCGAAAGTTTAATAACCCAAATGAATTCATTATAATTAAATATACAGTATAACCCATACTGAGTCCAACAAAAATTTCAACCCAAACATTCTGAGTTAATAGTGATTTAGTTCCATAAATAACTCCAAGAAATACTAAAGAACCAATACAAGCCATCATCCAAGATTTAATTGGCAATTTCATAGATAAACTATCCTTTACAAAATTACTTGAATATACAGACATTGATAAATAACTAACACTAGTTGCAATTGCTGCTCCCAAAATATTAAGTGGGGGAATCAAGATCAAATTCAAAACAATATTCATAACTGCACCAAATAATACAATATTGAAGACATTTTTAGGTCTACCAATACCAACCAAATAACTTTTATTAATTTCAAGTAGAAAATTAAAAATTATACCAAGCAATAAAATCTTAAATGGAATATTACCAAATAAATACTCTTCTCCAAACAATAATCTAATAATAACGTCGGAAAATATTACAAAACTAAGAAGAAAAGGCAGACCAAACAAGAATATATATCTATATGAAAGGCGCATAGCAGTACGAACTTTATCATATTTTTTTCTAGTCCATAATTCTGAAACCATCGGCATAAAGACTGAAGAAATTGAACTAACAACAATCATGAACAATAATGCAGTTGGTAAAATAATATTATATACTCCAACTTGTTCTAGCGTTCCAAAGTAAGTCAACATTAAAGTATCAAAATAACTTATAAATTTCCCACCAAGACCAACACTAAAAACCGGAATACCAAATGCAATAATCCGACTAGAAACTTTTCTAAAATCGGACATTTTATCATTTATCAAATTATGTGTTTTAATTGCAGGATAATAGAAAATAAATAACATAACTATTCCAACTAAAACATAAGACCATACAGCACTAAATATACCAAAACCAAAATAACTTAACGAAATAAGCGATAATAATATGATTAGGTTCTTTACTGGTTCTATTAATGCCGCTACAAAATTATTCTGAAAACCGCGGAAATATGCACCAGTCAATTTGAATAAAATACTTGTAAAAAAATATAATGAAAGGATTCTAAGAATCCAAAGAGAACTTGGATCTTTGAAATAAGATTCAGCAAGAAATGGAGAAAGATACCAGATTACACTAATAAAAATGACAGACAATAAAGTCTGAGATATAAATATAAAAAAGATTGCAGATTTAATTTTACCATACTGTTTTTTAATAACATATTCAGGTATAAATTTTACAAACGCATGATACATACCAATATTACGAAACATTAAGAAGAGGGAAATAAAAGTTAAAGTTGCATAAAATAATCCAAATTCTGCTTGGCTTAAGTTATGTAGTAAAGTAAGTCGAGTAAGATAAGCAAAACCGCTGGCAAAAACCAGTGCAATAAAATATACCAAACTCCCTTTCAACATACGTTCTAGATACATAAGAATGTTACCAACTTAAGATTTAAACTTCTTTTGAATAATATTAAATTTCCACAACAAAATCTTATACAAAATACCTATTGCAGTTGAATATGAACCAGTACCGTTTTCAAGAGTATCTTTACTATATATAATTTCTACAGGAACTTCAGTATATCTAAGTCCATTTCTAGAGATTTCTTTTATTATCTCCGAAGCATGAGCCATTCTATTTTCT
>JABIPN010000005.1 GCA_018698915.1 Candidatus Woesearchaeota archaeon | reverse complement strand
TAATTCATGCATAAAACCATTCTGTGGAAAAATAACTAAAAGAGAAGGATATTGCGAATAACTATTTTTTGTCCTCTGTTTTTCTAAAACAGAGATGGGGACACAGGGATTTGAACCCCGATCAGCCGGTCTGGAACCGGCTACACTAACCAGATTATGCTATGCCCCCAGTGGAAAACCGATGTAATTTTAGTTTAAAAGCTTAATGTTAATTGGGCTAATGTTTATATATAAGAATCGCAAATAACTATTAATGTCTAGACATCGACCACGCAGAGCAGGAAAGAATGATAAACTACCTTATTACATTGTTGGTGCATTGGTTCTTATTTTTATTGTAATAGCATTTCCAAAAACCGGGCTATTTACAAAAGTAACTGAAACAATAGGTCAAGGTTCAGTAGAGTTCGAATGTATGTCCGTAGGTGGAAGAACCACAACTGGCTGTCCTGGAGGACTATTAGAAGAAGAAGATTCAGTAGTGGCGTTTGTAAAATTTAATAACCTCAAAACTGTAGCAGGAATAGATTTTGAATTAAAGACAGAATACGGTAATGAGGAGCTCATAGATTTAAGTTCAGCAGAATTAGTCGATAATTGTATAATTCCTTATGCTGAATGTTGGTCAGATAATCAATGTGATGATGCCGATAGTACAACTTATGACAGTTGTGTTGCAAACGCCTGTCAAAATGTTGAATGTACTACTGGTGATCAATGTAGTGAAACAACTGATAGAAATCCGTATTCTTCATGTGTAGATTACTCTTGTGAATATTATGAATGTACACAGAACAGTCATTGTGATGATAGTGATGTTGATACTTCCGACTTATGTGAGTTTGGAGTGTGTGAGTATAAGACACTTGGACAAAGCGGTGGCGGACCAGGCCAGTGGGGTGTTAGAGATTTGAGTGCACCATCAGAAGAAGTTTTTGAAGTACAACTCCTAAGAGGCCATAGAAGTGATCACGACAAGGATGGAATAGCCGCTGAAGATGATAATTGTCCGGCCGATTATAATCCAGACCAAAAAGACAGTGATAATCCTCCTGACGGTATTGGAGATGTTTGTGATGATGATGCAGATAATGATGGTATACCTGATTCAAGGGATGAGTGTCCAAATAATCCAAATACTGAATGTACGACTGAAGGTTTTCCCGGAGCTGAGTTTTGTGACGGATCCAAATATGAAGCAGTATCGCCTTACATGCTTAACAAGTATACTTTTAGTGACTACGACTCGTCAAACAATCGAGAATTCACTAGCCCATTCAAATTAGATACAACTACTAGTACTGAAACTGGAAAAACCACACTTTCAATACAACAAGAAGGAAATGTAATTGAAAACTATCATATCAAGAATATATTGGTTGAACTAAATATTGATGTAATAAAAGCCGGAGTTATTCAATTCAAATTAGAAGATTTCAATATTTGGGATAAATCTGGAGACACAAAAATAAATACTTTTGATAATTTAGAAACAGGAACCACCACAACAATAGCATTAAAAGATACAGATGGAGATGGTTATCCTGATGTTGAAGAACCCGTAGGTATTGTTGCAGCAGGAAATCTACCCTTTTATCGAGTATCAGCAGTATGGTTAGATCCGGATGGTGATTTAGCAGGAGATGGAAAATATGTTAATGATAAGTGTCCAGATACTGACTGTGGTCTAGATGAAAGCAATTGTCTAAGAGCTAGTATAACAAACCGAGCAGATTCACTTTATGGTTGTGCAGAAAACCAAATAGATGATGATAATGACGGTACTCTAAATATGAAGTTAGACAGCGAAGGCGAATATATGGTGATTCTAGATCAATGTGCACTAACTAATTGGGTTGATGTTAATGATGACGGAGTACATGATTCGGCTATTGATGATTTACAAAGAGATGTAACTTTTGATAGCACAACAGGATGCACTTCTGACGTACTATTTAAAGTAGAACGCGCAGCATCATTATCCACAGATATTGATAACTATGATCGGTTCTTCCCAGATCAGAAATTTTCTATTGATTTAGCACCCGCAACACAAACTAGATGTGTAAAAAACCGTGCAACTACGCGAGATGACTGGGCAGATGTAGACTCAGAATGTGCAGAATTTGATATATTGTTCCAATTTACAGATTCAGACGGTATTGAAGCCGCAGAAACATCAGTAGAAGCTGTAGACTTAAATTCAGGAAATTCAATAGAAATAATTACTCCAACAATTTTAACACCAGGCGAATATTCCCTAAGCGTGCTTATGGTTGATGCATCAGGTTCACCATCATTCAGCGACTTACCAAATTTTGCGACGATTGGAAATATACCAGTAAGGGTGGGAATGGGTAACGTAGATAATACTTGTTATAATGGTGCATGTGTAGATGTAAGAGATATTCGTATACTTCAAGAAGCACTTTTGGGTACTGAAATTTGTAGCGATTGTAATTTAGATGTTAATTTAGACGGAACGGATGCTAACTCTGGAGATTTAATTAAGTTAAAAAATATACTCATGAAGCGATAAAATGAAAAGGACAATATTACTACTTTTAGTTATTTTATCAACAACAAGTATAGCTTTAGCAACTGATGTTTCAGTAACTGCAAATTTAATATCACAAACCAGCTCCAAACTAACTTATAGTATCGATATTACTGAAGTAAATATCGACTTAATGTCATTCGAAATAACTTATGATTCTTCAGCACTTTCACTTTCAAGCGTAAGTGCAGGATCTCAAATAACTTCCTCAGAAATTGATGCTAATATTAATTCAGGAATAGTATTAATTGACATTTCAGGATTTGATGGAAAAACAGTCCAAGGAGATATCGCAATAGTTGAATTGGATCTTATAGACGCAACAGGAAACAGAGATATCGGTGTAATTAATGTAGATATAATTCCCGGAGGTTCTGGAACCG
This sequence comes from Candidatus Woesearchaeota archaeon, assembly GCA_018698915.1. Taxonomy (GTDB): domain Archaea; phylum Nanobdellota; class Nanobdellia; order UBA10117; family ARS21; genus JAAZWY01. Next base: position 41,192 of record JABIPN010000005.1, on the reverse strand, counting down.
TCGATAATATTCAAGGAGATACCCTTGCTAGTTCAGGAGATCAAACAAATCAGCAAGACGATGAATCCGAGGAAACAGCAGAGGAAGAAGAATCCACTGAAGAAGAATCCACTGAAGAAGAAACCACAGACACAACTAATGATACTACAACTCCTGCTACCACAACTCAAAAGAAAACTACAACTCAGAAAAAATCAACAACACAACAAACACCGTCCTCAAGTGATGAAGAACCAGAAGATGATAATTCAATTCTAATTTATTCACTAATTGCAGTCGGAGCACTAATATTAATCGTAGGAGGCTTTGTCGCATGGAACAAATTCAAGAAACCAAAAGATGAATTACCAATCCATGAAACAACACCATTACAGCAACCAGACCAACCGCAGCAACCTCAACCTGCACCTCAGCAACCAGACCAACCGCAGCAACCTCAACCTGCACCTCAGCAACCAGTTCCAGATCAATCACCAACGGATCAACAACCAGATCAACCTACACAATAATCTCAAAACAATATCGCCACATTTTAGGACCATATGCACCTGCTTTTACGACATCAAAAACCTTTAACCCATGTTTTCGCTCAAGCTTAGACCTAAATTCATCAACCGCGCCTTCTTCAAGAATAGAATACATATGAATCACGGTCTTTCCCTTCTTAGAAACCATCAAACCATCAACCAAAAACTTATCATTATCAAAAGGAAGAACCATTACAATTCTATCAAATTTCTTCTTCAATTTAGGAATAACTTTACGAACATCTCCTCCGAGAGAATGAACTCGTTTTCCTAATTTATTCAACTTAATATTTTCTTCTGCAAATTTAACCGCATGAGGATTCCATTCAATATTCCAAACTTCAGCCGAAGGATTCTTCTTAGCAATCACAATCCCGTAAGGTGCAATTCCTGAAAACATAACTAAAACTTTCTCTTTTTCTTCAACTAATTTAGCAATCCTTAACCTTTCCTTTCCCAAACGAGGAGAAAAATAAACAGTATTCAAATCAACCTTCAACCTAACTCCTGCTTCACGATGAATAGTTTCACTTCGTTTCTCTCCATACAAAACAGTAATTGGTCTAATTCTATATTTACCAGAATATTTCTCTGCACGTTTCGCAACAACCTTAATTCTTGGATTAATTCTTCCCAAAGTCCGCGCAATAACTTTCTCATATTTTCCCAACCCTTGTGGAATTTCCAAAACTGCAATATCTCCAACTTGATCAAAACTCCGAGGAAACTTTTCAGCCAAAGAAGAAGGCAATATTTTTCCCAAAGCTTCTTTCAAACCAGTAACTGGTTTCGAAACTTTGCGAAGAGGTCTATCAACAATCTTTCCACCGAACTCTTTCACAATTCCGCGGGTTTTTTTCAAAGGAAACAATAAAAAATTCCCAGTTTTTCCAAGAGAATAAGAAGCATCCAAAACACCTTTTTCTATCAATTTCTTGCGAACTTTCTCGCCACCAATTTTAGAAATCTTCAAGACTTTGACCATATTACTAGTCATTTCATTACTCTTATAAAAGTTCTATTTTGGATATAAACATGTTAAACATAGTAGGATTGGGTTTAAGCCTGAAGGACATTTCAGTCAAAGGAATCGAAGCTATAAATAAATCCGACGAAGTTTACATCGAAAGTTATACTTCGTTATCTGATTACACAATTAAAGAACTAGAAGAATTTCTAAAAACAAAAATCAAAGTTCTACATCGCTCAGAAGTTGAAGAAGAAAAACCATTCTTCCAAAAAGATAAAGAAATTACATTATTAATTTACGGAGATCCGTTATCTGCAACAACCCACACAGAAATTTTACAAGAAGCAAAGAAGAAAAATATCCAAACTAAGATAATTCAATCTGTATCAATTTTCACTGCAATAGCAAGAACAGGATTACAATTATACAAATTCGGAAAGACTGCATCAATTCCATTTTGGACTGAAAATCATAAACCAGAATCTTTCTTTGATTTATTGGAACAAAATCAATCAATCGGAGCACATACATTATTTTTGCTAGACTTGGATCCAAAAGAGAATAAATTCCTTTCAATCAAAGAAGCACTAAAAATTATACAAGAAATATCAAAAAAACGAAATTTCAAACTTGGAAAAGCAATAGGCTGTTCACGTTTAGGATTAGAAAGTGAAGTAATCAAATACGATTCAATAAAAAACCTACAAAACCAAGATTTCGGAAATGCACCTTACTGCATAATCATTCCGGGAGAACTAAATTTCTCCGAAGAAGATTTTATCGCAAACTATTAAACTATTAATTACCAAAACTAATCATGTTGAATTTCATGAGAAGACATTTTGATAGAGTTGAGCGAAGAGCTCATTATTTAACTGAAGCAAAACTAAAACTTGCAGAGTTTAGACTTGCTTTAGATCAAATTGGACATTATTCAAAGATTGAAAAAGATGCACTCCAAGCTTTAGATTCAGCATACAGACAAAAAGAAAAAATTCTATCTCAATACAAAACTATCGAGAGCCAAGTTAGATCTGGACAAATTGATAACAATTCTTTCAAACGACAAGTACAAGAATTGAAGAGAGAATTAAATTCAGTCAAGTCAGAAATCAAAGAAATGGAAAGATTAGACCGACGAATTCATCAAAAACTCAAAGGACCAATTCGAGATTTCAAAGACGCTCATAACACTTTTAGAAAACTACTACGCGCATAGCGAAGTAAAGTTTATATAAAAAAACCTCTTCAGAAAAGCATGCGAAAGAAAGCAATTTCTCTAATTTCATTGCTAGCATTACCGGCAGCATATGCTGAAAGTCATAACGGTACACTTCAGAGTTCTTTCGATAGAGTTTTTGATATGATTACTCCAGATATTGCTAATTATATTTACGCTTTTGTTCTCGTTTTTGCAGTAAGCCAATTTGCGCTCAATTTAGTTATGCAACAAGCAACTGGTACAGCACGCGGTGCTGCCAGTGCAATGAATCCGAGCGTAATTGCAGCTGCATTGGGTTTTGGTGCAGGATTCTTTACTTATGTAACTAAATTCGATATGATCTTATTCACAATACCATGGATAATGATTATAACTTTTGCACTGATGGCTGCAATGGTTTATCGAGTTGCACAACTATTTAGTTCAGGAAAAAGTTCTGCAGCAATGCGTTCACTAGGAATTGGAATTAGTCTAATTCTTTCATCTGCATTCCTAGAATCAATTTTATCATATATTGAAGAGTACAAAGAAATAGCATCTCTGGACGTACTTTCCGCCGATATAGTAACTCCAAATGCAAATCTATTTTTTGGAACACTCAGCGCTATAACTGGCTGGATGTTTATAATCGGTGTTGGATTTTTAGGTCATTCAGTAATTGCATTCTTACAAGAAAGAGGATCAATTCCGAGAGGACTTACTGGTCGAGCCTTAAATGCAGCAGGAGTTCCTATTCCAAGTTGGTGGGGAGGTCACAACGACCCAAACATTACAATGACTGCAACTCCAAATGCGGGAGCAATAGGGGATAATATTAATTTTAGTAACACTTCAACACCCGGACCAGGAAATACAATGACTGAATGGGTTTGGAATTTTGGCGCAGGAGCCACCCCTACAGATGAAACAGTAACTGTAGCACCAGGAAATCCTTCAGCACCAGTAACATACGCCTCAGACGGAGCTAAGACTGTAACTTTAACAGTAAGAGATTCAGGAAGTGGAACTGCAACAGATACAGTTACAGTAACAATAACTCCTGGAGGCGGAGGCGGAAATCCACAAGTAAGAAATATTATCAATGGCGGCGCAATAATTGTTGCAGGAACAGTACAGTTTGATGCAACAACTTCGACAGATGTTGCAGGAGATGATCACACTCACGGAAATTTAGAAATATATTGGAACTTCAATGGAGCGGGAGCTAGACCTGCTTTTGATGGAACAACAAATGATCCACCAAGAGTAGACGGAGATTTTGGTCCAGGAAATTACACTATTAATCTAAAAGTTGTAGATATTACAACGACAACGGAGCACGAGATACCTATAGCCTTTACAGTTGTTCCGCTATAAATTAAAATGACATTACGAATTGTAAAGAATGAAAAAGGTGAATATACAACACAGATAGATAATAAATATAATTCTTCAACTTGGACACATCCCGAAATAAGCATAAAACTAGAAATTAAAGATTCTGAAGGAAAGGAAACGGAGTTTACAGACAAAAACGGAAATTTTAATTTAGGTACAGATTTAACAAAAGGAAACTATGAAGCAACACATTTCTATTTTAGCAGCAATCAGATGTTAATAGATAGTAAACAAAATGAAGGTCAACACATAACGGATAAATTTATTATTTCTGAAGAAGAAATTTCAACAAATACTACTTCCGGAAGTCCAAGTAATACTTCTGACTCCGCTGACGCTGAAACGTCTGATAGAACAATTGAAGGCGAAGAAAGATTTGGTGCTTCATTCCCAGATTCGTTTAACCTTTCACTAGAAGAACCTTTTGCAACAACATTCATGCTAAAAACAAAATCATATGCAGCTGAGTTGAGAGCAAACAATAATGAAAAGCTAATGTCAGAACTTGCATTCCTTAAGTTAAATTGGGCAAGTGTTACTTCAAAAATAGAGACAAAATTTGGAAGTAAATCTCCCGAAGATACAAAAATTTCAGAATTATCAGGATTTATTACTACAAGTATTCAAGCACTTAATGGGCTCCAAGAAAGAAATGTGTCTTTTTTCGTAAACTCTATTAATGTTAATAAAGCCGCTTTAGACACTGCAACATTAATTTTAGCATACAATGTATCTTTTGAACCAGAAGAAGCAAATCCAACTTCTGCGGTTGGTGAACCATTAGAACCTGTTAATCCAGATACGTTTGAGAGCATAGAAGAAGATGTAGATAGAGAAGCAGCATTAGCGTCAGAAGCGGCTAAACTTGAAGGCATGGTCAGAAAAGATGAAAGTGCAATAGTAAGTTTATTAGCAATATTGGCCCGAGCCACTCAGGATGAAAATCTTCCTAACAAAACTAAATTAGTTTCAAACCAACTAACTCAAGTAATTAACGATATTGATCAATTAAACAAAGATTTTGAAACTGAAGCTAAATTAATAGCTTCAGAAAATGAATTCGCAGCAGCACAAAATTTAATGGCAGGCATCAAAAGACTAAATGAAGAGTTTATAGCTAATGAAAAAAGATTTCAAAATGCGATAAATATTCCTGAAAGTTGGAATAAACAATTCAAAGGAAATTCTGATTATAATAAATTGAATGAGATTCTCAAAGATGCAAAAAAGAAGTTTAACATTTATGAAAAAGATATTAAAACAATATCCGGAGTATCAAATAAAATAAAAATTGATGAGATTAATGAAAAATTAAAACGAGTCAAAACACTAGACGGATTTAACAAAGAATTTGTGTTCAAACTAAGTACAATTCCTAACCAAATTACTCAAGCCAGTCAATTTAAAAAAGATCCAGAAAAATATAAATCGGCAATATCTCTAATATTTACTAATCTCCAAACAATATTGACTGAAGATAACAAAAAATTCCTAATGGAAGTTAAAGCTATGACTCAGATTAATTCTGAGATAAAAACATTTGTAGAAAGCATTAAGAAAATAATAAAAGTTGAGAAAAAAGGAACTGGATTCTTTTCCTCCGGATCACTTCAAAGTGCAGCAAAAAAATTAGTAGATGATACTAGAAATATCGAAAAGCTCAAAGATAAACTCAAAAAACCAATGCAAGAAACTTCAGCACAAAGACCAATTACAGCAACTAAAACAGAATCAGCGGCAGGACCAACACCGTCTTATCTGAAAGATGATGAAAGAAAATTAATAACAACATTCCAAGAATTATACAAAGAATTCTTTGAACTTGAAAGTGAAAGAAAAGCGCTTAAGGATAAACAGGCACTAACTTCAATTATTGAACATGTATATCAAGCAATAGATCGAGACAAAGCAGGACTTCTCAAACTAAAAGAAGATATTACTAATCTAACTTCAGATAATAACAATGTAAAAAAAGAGCCAATAATCGAGGAAATAGAATCCATAACTTCTCAAATTAAAAATGATGCAGTTGCTCAATATAAAGATCTTAAGGGTCGAATTAGCGAAAAGAATCTAAAAGCACATGAAGATAGAATGCAGGAAGGAAAGGATAAAAACACAGTTCTTGACCATCTTGCAAGAATAATGACTCTCACAACTACAATAATAACTCTTTCAGAAAAAATAAAGAAAGAACTACAATCCTAAATAACTTTTTATAAAACACCGTATTAATAATAAGATATGGCGCTAGAACCAATTTTCAATGAACCACATCCAGATAGTTCTGATGATTACATACTAAAAATAGATAATCCCTACAATACTATAACTTGGACTAATCCTGAGTTATCTATCGAAATAATATTAAGAGCTTCAAACGGCGCAATACTTAAAAGTGATACACAGGCAAGCGGAATATTCAATCTAGGTCCTTTAGAAAACGGAGATTATAAGATATGGATTTACATTGTTAGTAATAATGCAATACTTATTGCATCGAATAAACACAAAAGCGCAGGAATAATTCATGAGTTTACAATTTCTGGTTCACCACATGGCCCGGCACCAAAGACTCCAGCAACTGAATTAAAAGTAGGATTCCACAATCCAGGACCAGTTCCTGAAGGAGAATCAAGACAAATATTATCAACAATTTCAGGAGGAACACCACCCTATATTATTGAATGGATTGGATCTGGAGTTACAGGTATAAATACTAATACTGAAGTAGATTATAAATTTGATATAGTTCCAAAAGAAGTTATCAAATTAAAAGTAGAAGACGACGATGGCGTCAAGAAAGAATATCTTGATAATGTAGCTGTAACTCCAAAAACGCCCGGAAAGACATTAAGTGTAACATTTCACAATCCAGGACCAGTTACAAAAGGATCAACAATGGCAATTGATGCAGTTATTACTGGAGGAACACCACCTTACACTTTTAATTGGATTGGACCTGGAATTACAAGTCCAAATAATATAAAAACAATAAATTATGAATTCAATAACGATCCTAATGAAATAATTCGATTAGAAATCAAAGACAATAATGGAGACAAAGCAGATTGGACCGAAAATGTAACTGTAACTACAGATTCTTCTTCGTCTGATACTTCTTCAGGGACAGTTACTGCTGAAGGAGGTGCTGGCGGAGAAGGCGGTGCAGGAGGTACGGTAGGTGATGTATCTGCCACGGTTGGAGATATAACTGTAAATCCTGAAATCACAATTAATTTTGACGGAATTGAACTTACCGACGGAGTTTTCAAAATGATAGGATCCTCGATATCTTCTGATGAATTATTAAATGAGCGCCTAAATCAAATACAACAAATTATAGATGCAGAACTTAAAGACATTCAAAAATTAATATTATTACTAAATAATAAAATTAACAAAGACAAACTAGAAGAAGCACAAGTCGACAAAATATATAACGTAAAGAAAACACAAGTCCTTCAACTTCTAAACGGAATAATCGTTGAATTGAAAAATTTTGCAAAGCAAAATGAAACAGAATTAACTGATTATAATAAATTAATTACAAGTCTAAGAGAGATAGTACTTAATGTAAATATATTAAACGAAAATATAATAATTGAAAAGATTATGCCAGCAGATTGGGATGAAAAACTATTTGAAAAATACAATAAAAAAGCACTATTCAAAAAGTATGAAAGCGCAGTAAATGGCTTAAATAAAGCAATAAGAATGCATAATAGACGAATAGTCGAAGCTAAAAATTTAATAGCAAAACTCACTCCAGAGAAGTTAGCAAACCTAGAAAATCATCAAGCGATAATTCCTGGATTAATTACTGAGACGCATAATATTGTAACACAACTAGAAAAAATTATTGCAGAATTAGGTGGAGATTTAAGTGCTGATGAATTAGAATCTGAATTTACTAAAATATTGGGATTATTATCTGAAGACCTTACACTAATCAAAGCGGAAAAAAATAAAATAGATGCTCTAAAATCTGAATTCGAAAAATTACACAATGAATTAATTAATACCAAACACAAGCTCAAAGGAAAAAACCACGGACTAAAAGACTGGTTTGGACTCCATGAAGATAATTTAGAAGAAAGGGCAAAGTCAGTTCAGGAAAAAGAAGATGAGCTTAGAGCAATTTTAGAAACTCCAAAACCTATTGAACCATTCAAATTCACTCCTACTGCTCAAACTGAATGGGGTCAATTCTCCAAACGAGCAGATTTACTTAAGAGAGATTATATTGCAACAATTGAAATTCCAACCGCCACTGGAGCAAAAGTAAATTCAAGAAAGGAATTAATTACAAATTTAAGTAAAAGAAATGTCATCAAGAATGGAGATTTCGAGTTAACAAGATACAATAATGCAATACTTAAGTTAACTGAAAAATCAACATGGTCTTCCAGTGAAGACATGCTTAATTATATTGAATCAAAAGCAAATGAACTAAGTTACGCTAGAGAACAAACAGTCAGCATAATCAATATATTATCTACTGAAGGCGGAAAAGATAAAGTAATTAGTTCAAATCAAAGTGAAGCATTAAATGCAATTCTAACGGAAATAAATCAAGCACTAAGAGCACTATATGATTTTGCGTCAAAAGCAAATATATACAATCAGTAAGAAAGCTTTATAATTATCATACTACTAAATTAATTAATGGTAGAAATCGTAAATCCGCTATCCAACGGTATTGAAATTTTTAGGGCGTTTGGATTCTTTAATGTTATACTTCCATTCATTCTAGTTTATGCTATAGTCTTTGGAGTTTTACTAAAAACCGGAATTTTCGGTGATGCAAAGACTGACACAACTAGAAATATTAGTAATGTGATTGCTCTTGCAACCGGTTTCTTCGTAATTTCAGCAACAGATGTTGTTGAACAAATGATTGGAGTCATTCCTCAAGCAACATTCATGCTTGTAATTGTACTTTTCTTACTGATGATTTATGCTATGCTTGGTTTAAGTGCTGACGAAGGATTATTCGGAAGTAAATCCATCGTTCCTGGAGGTATGAAAGGAGTCGCATTCGGAGTTATTATAATAGTTTTCTTACTAATGGTTGATGCAGGATCTCCAACAGGAATACCAATCCTGCGGGGATTAAATGAAATGTTATTAGGGAGTCAAGCATTCGGAATGGAAGGTTCTGAAGCAATGAATATGCTTATTGGATTATCTTTCGCAATAGGAATACCTCTTGCGATTGTCGGATTCCTATCTCGAAATAATAATTAAAATGGCAAGTACACCGATTCTCGTCAGAGGAATTGACCTTTTGAAAGACTTAGGTTTCTATGATGTAATTATTCCTGGAGCATTAATTATTGCTGCAACATATGCAGTGCTTATGAAAATCCAAGTTCTTGGAAACAACAAAGGAGTAAATATGGTTATAGCAATATCAACAGCACTAATAATAATTTCTTTCAGTCCGGTAGTAGAAATATTATCTCTATTCATAGTATATTCATTAATGCTGTTTTCAGTAATAATGTTTTTACTCCTAATGCTCGCATTTATGGGTTTAAAGGAAAAAGATTTTGCTACAGCGGCAAAAGATTCTGGAGTTTACAATGCATTAATTGTTGGAATGGTAATTATTGCAATAATTGTTGTAACTCAAGCACTACCTGCATTCGGAGACAATACTGGAACCACAGGACTTGAACCAATAATAGGTTCAGATGTTCCGGCAGATCTAAACGAAGGAGACTTACTTCTAGCTGAAGGCCTAACTGGTTCTTCAGGATCAACAACGCAGACTGGAATAGATGTAGTCTTCAATCCGGCAGTTTTATCTGTAATAATAATGCTACTCATATTTGCAGGTGCATCTATAATGATTACAAAAGGAAAAGTTAGTTAATTATTTTTTAGTTTTACTTGCTTTTCTATCAACTAATTCACTTAATTTATTAACATTCTCTGTAAACTGAGGTATAATTTTCTCAAAAACTTTACCCATGGCTTGGATTTCAACGTTTACGCCACCAAGTGATTTATTATATTCTTCAACTTTACCCAACATTGCGTTTTGAGCATCATCAACTCTTTTTCCAAGAGTATCTAGTTGAGATTTAAATCCTTTAACTTGAGTATCAAGATCTACTTTCCACGTTTTAAGATCATCAAGTTCACCTTTGACTTTTTCCCACTTCTCATCAATTATACTTTCAGCAATCTTCTCAATATCTTCAGTTAGAAGTTCCTGAGAACCACTTAAGTGAGGGCTCGACTCATGTGTTGGAGGAGTGAAGCTTGGAGGCGAAGGTAAAGGAGGCGTAGGTAAGGAAGGACTGGGAGAAGGTGCAGATAAGGGAGATGGTGAATCAAGAGAAGAGTTAGTGGGAGACACACCAGTTCCAAGAGAACTTTGAGTGCCAGCCGTAGAAGGATTAAAACTTGCTGGCTTTGGTAACTCAGGTACACTTTTCATTTCTTCCTTTTTCCCAAAAACAGCCATTATATTTCTTCCTCATCATCAAGAACAGGTTTTCTACTCTTTGATATATCCAAGGGGTTCCAGAAATTTATATATCTTTCCAAAACTTGAACGTCTTGTTTAGTTGCAAAGTTACTTATTTGCGATGTTAAACGCAAATTATCGTTATTCAGATCAGTTATTTTAGAATTAAAATCTTTAATTTTATTATTCAATTCAACAAGTCCAGAAATTGCAGATTTATGTTTATCAACTAAATTTGTTTCAATTAAATCAACTTGGTCTCGAACATCACCAATTCTATCTTCAATCAGACTGAGCCGGCGATTTAACTTAGCAATTGCTCCCAAAACGTTTCCTGAGCCTTCTGGTGAGACTTTCTGAGGCATTTGAAACGGTTGCGATTCCATGATAAAGTATATATTATAAGTCGAGTTTATATTTAAGTATATCCAATGAAATCTAAAAATCCCTATCGTCTTGTCGAAGAACCCGGGCAAAGAATTCTTGAAATTGATTATTCAAAGAGCATTATTACACCAATAATTGAAAAAAATGAAACAGTAATGGCTGACACAATTAACAAACTAATCAAGGCAGGAAGAGTTTCCCAAATTATGTTCAAACAACAAGAAGATTACATTTACACACTAGATCAAACGAATATGCTTATTGAAATTGCAAACTTGATAACCGAATTCATTGATCGAACTAAATTACTTTCAGAAGATTTTGTAAAGGTGGCGGAAGATCAAAATCAATATCCTGAACGAATTGAATTTCTAAAATCAGCAATAAATTATGGACTAAAGGAAGATCCAATTGCTTCATATCTCAGAGTTGTTACAAGATTAGAAACTGAGCATTCAAAATTTAAGTCAGATCCAAATTTAAGAAAAGATTCACTTCAAATATTCATAACAACATTAGATTCAATCAAACAAAGATTAGAGAGTCTCACAATAATTAAGCGATCTCAATCATATCTAAAAGACCACAAACCAGGAAGCAGAGTGATTTATTCAAAACTATTCAACCCAATAATCAAACCTAATTTTCTATATGCAAAATTAGTAACAAAATTTCCAACCGGAGCAGAAGAATTAGAAGCATACAAACTTCCAGACGGATCAAGAGTAGTAATATTAAGATTACCAAATGAGATCAGACCAGTATATCATTTAACTCCACCAGAATATAGTTTAACAGAAAACAAATATGCAATGCTTGGTGAGGCAAAAAGAATTGTTTCGGAACACAAACCTCAGCGTTCAGAATTTATAGATCCACAAAGAACTCGTGAACTTTTCATGTCAGTAGAAAAAGATTTACTTAGAGATTTAAGCATAAGTCATGGAATAAAATTAAGTGAAGACGAAATTGAACAACTAGCAACAATATTAGTTAGAAATACGTTAGGTTTTGGAATAGCAGAAATCATGCTAGGAGATTCGAAAATACAAGACATATCAATAAATGCTCCAGCAAATCTAAACGAAATTTCAATCGTACATCAAGATTTTGGCGAATGCATAACCAATATAACTTTAACAAGCAAAGAAGTTGAAGGTTGGGCAACTAAGTTAAGACTTTTAAGCGGAAGACCTTTAGACGAAGCAAATCCCGTTCTAGATACAAACTTAGTATTTGAAAACGCAACAGCTAGAGTTTCCGCAATTCAGATGCCCCTAAGTCCACAAGGTTTAGCATTCTCAATCAGAAGACACAGAGATCGTCCATGGACTTTCCCACTATTCATACAAAACAAAATGCTTAATCCACTAGCAGCAGCATTAATGAGCTTCATAATGGACGGCGGAAGAACTGTATTATTTGCCGGAACCAGATCCTCTGGAAAAACATCATTATTATCCGCAGCAATTGTTGAATTAATGCGTTCCACTCGAATAATTATTGTTGAAGATACGCTGGAACTTCCAATCTCAAAATATCAAGAATTAAAATATGACATACAATCAATGAAAGTACAATCAGTAATTACTCAAGGAGAATCAGAACTTACAGCAACTGACGGAATTCGGACATCACTAAGACTTGGAGACTCAGCATTAATTGTAGGAGAAGTTCGTTCCAAAGAAGCAGTAGCATTATATGAAGCAATGAGAGTAGGAGCACTTGCAAATGTAGTTATGGGAACAATTCACGGTGATTCACCATACTCAATTTACGACAGAGTTGTAAATGATTTGGGAGTTCCAAAAACTTCTTTCAAAGCTACAGATATAATTATAATTTCAAATCCAGTAAAGTCAGCATCAGGAATTGGGAAACTCAGAAGAGTACTTCAAATTTCAGAAGTAAGAAAAGAGTGGGAAGATGATCCGCTACGAGAACACGGTTTTGTTGACTTGATGGTTTACAATCCAGTAACTGATACTCTGGAACCAACAGATGCATTAATCCAAGGAGAGAGTGTAGTTCTAAAATCTATAGCATCAAGAATTGCAGAATGGGCAGGAGACTGGGATGCAGTTTGGGAAAATATTTTGATGCGTGCAAAGATAAAAGAAAAATTAGTAGAGCTAGGACAAGAAAAACCAGAGATTATGGAAGCAGAATTTACAATCATGGCAAACGATATGTTTCACCGAATTAGCGAAGATTCTTTTCAAAAGGAAGGACGATCTGATCCCGAAAAAATTTACAACGAGTGGGAATCTTGGGTGAATATTGAAGCCGGAAAGAAGTGATGGTAAATGAATTTGAAGAAAGACTAGAAGCCGCAGAAAAACCCGGCGAAGTAGAGTCAAGAACAAAAATATCCTATTCTCGCGCATATGACCAATTTAGATCTGAGAAGAAAACCATATTATCAACAAGCTATGAGCGCATGGCAAATGCTGCAGGGAAAATTCTAAAACTAACATTAAAACCCGAAGAAAAAGAACAACTTCAAAAGTATATCACATTAACACATATTAAGGTAAAACCTGAATCTGTAAACGCACTCGCAATACTTTCAATAATACCATTTATTGCAGCAACAATAGCAGTATTCATACTAACTAGTTCAATGTTTTTTACAGCAATTTTAGCAGGAGCAGGAATATTTTCACTTTATTATTTTGCAAACATGCCAAAATATCTATTCAATTCCTGGCGTGCTCAAGCAGCTGACCAACTAATGTTATCTGTGCTATATATAGTAATACATATGAAGCGAGACGCAAATCTCGAGCGAGCGATACTATTCGTTGCAAACCAAATGTCTCCACCACTTTCATTAGACTTTATGAAAGTACTTTGGGATTTTGAAACTAAGAAATTTAGCTCAGTCCAAAAATCGTTAGATAGTTATTTAGAAACTTGGAAAGATTCAGAACCTGCATTTGTGGATGCAATGCATTTAATTGAAGCATCATTAGTTGAACCGAATGCAGATAAAGCAAAAAAGACCTTAGAAAAAGCCAACGACGTAATTACACAAGGAATAAAGGACAACATGATTCATTTTGCGCACAATCTAAAAAACCCAATTCAAATGATTCACATGCTTGGAATTGTTCTACCAATGATGATGTTGGTAATGCTTCCAATGGTGGGTGCATTTCTCGCAGACAGCATAAATCCCGCACAATTAATAATAATCTATAATGTGGTTCTTCCTATATTCGTATTTATACAAGCAAGAAATATAATTTCCGTACGTCCAGGCGGAGCAAGTGTTCAGAATAAAACTTTATTGAAAAAATTCCCAAACTCAGGCGTTGGACCATTCTTTGGTGCAGCAGCAGTAATTGCACTAATTGCACTTCCTGCAATATTCTTAATATTTACAATTGCACAGTCGGGCAATTGGACACATTTAAAATTTGAAAACGGACCGTTCTATCTCACAATTGCAATTGTGTTCTCACTAGGAATTGCGTCTTATGTTTATTATCATTTCAAGAATAAGAAAGTAGTAGAACTAAAAAATAAAATAGAAAGTATTGAGGATCAGTTTTCATCAGCAATATTCCAATTAGGAAACCGAATTGGTGAAAATATTCCTGCAGAAGCTGCTTTCGGAAAAGTAGCTGAAAATACAAAAGGTAGTGAAATATCAAAATTCTTTGAAATTGTTGACTCAAATATTAGAGAAAGAGGAATGACTCTCAAAGAAGCATTATTTGACAAGAAATACGGAGCAAACAATTTGTACCCATCCGATCTTATTTCCTCAATTATGAACTTGCTCTTAGAAGCAGTCAAAAAAAGTCCTACTGTGGCAGCAGAATCAATGACTGCACTATCAAAGTATCTCCAAAATATGCATACTATCAAGGAAAAGATGACTGATCTTCTTTCAGACACTCTTTCTTCAATGCGAATGCAGGCCGCATTCCTTGCACCACTTGTTTCCGCACTAGTTGTAAGTCTTTCAGTATTAATAACAAAAGTACTAACTAATTTATCTGGACAACTAGCAACAATTGAAGGCGGGGCCTCAGAAACCGGACAAATGGGACTGGGCGGAAATCTCGGAGGTCTTTTCAATGTAGAATCCGCTTTACCACCATATGTTCTTCAATTAATGGTCGGAATATACATAATTCAAGTTGTCTTCCTACTCAGCTTCACAATTTCAGGAATCGTAAACGGACCAGGAAAAATCAATTTCGAGTGGATGCTTTCACAGAATGTTCTAAAAAGCACATTAATTTACTGCGGATTAACTTTAATTGGAACAATGATCTTCTCATCAATGGCAACACTAGTTACTGCGTCACTTGCTTAGTCACAAAAACTATTTAAAAAACTGCAGACATATTATTCTAATGTCAAAGCGAGCCCAGATTAGTATGAACACAATCGTGTATGTTGCGATAGCACTACTAGTTCTCGTTTTGCTTGTCGCATTTACGACTGGTGGACTTGGAAAGCTTTTCGGACAGGTAGCCGAAACTGGGCTGGACGAAATTGACGCAGCAAAATCTCAATGTTCTTCATTTTGCGCTACAACAAAATTGCAAATTTCATCACAAGGAACTAATGCTTGGTTGACTTCACAATATTGTAGAAAAGATTTCAGTATAGATATTACTGGTAGTGGTGAAGAAGCAGTACTCAAATGTTGGGAAGATCCAATATTCGTTAAATGTACAGCCAAAGTAAGCACACCTACCCGAACCATTTCATTAAGTAATGATGAATGTGATGAAACTACATATCTCATTACAACTAGTTAGACAGGATAAGCAATGAAAAAAGCACAACTAAGTATTAATACAGTAATTATGGTAATTATTGCTCTAGTTGTTTTAGCAGCAGTTGTTTTATTTTTCACTGGACAGTTTGCAGATTCATCAGCAGAGTTAGATAAATACGGACCGGATGAAACCGCTTCAAGCGCAGGATGCCAATTGGCATGTAATATGGAAAAGGCAGGTGCCGGAACGCCATATACAAAAAAAGTTTGTGCGGACAAATGTCCTTTGAGCGGTTGTGCGGGATTAATAGTTTCTACTGCTGATTGTCCTCAAGACACTGCTGTAGAAGAGGTTTGTAATCTGCCTTCAGGAGATGCGGACGGAGATGGAGTTGAAAATTGTGATGATTTAGATTGGTTAGATCCATCAGTAACTTAGTCCCAAATAAACTATATATATAACAAAAGCAATTTTACTAAATGAAAGGACAAAGCAATCAAATGGCGTGGATTACAGCGCTTATTTTTTCCATAGCTGCAATAATTGTCGGACTTATCATAATTAAAAATGGGCTATTTCAATAAACGAGGTATTGGTATTGGTTGGGTAGTCATGGCCATAGTTGCCATAGTTAGCGGAATGATTGCAATATTTATGTTCTCAGGAATTGCAGATGTTGTAAAAGAAAATACTGATTTCAATTGTCTTGTCGGAGTAAGATTAGCAAGCATCTCCGGAGCACAAACAAGTCCCTGCAAAACTAGCCTGGCAGTAATTACTCCAATGGAATTCAAAGAAGATCGTGAGGGTAATCTCAATTTTGATTTCAAAAATTGTCCACAAGTTAAAGCTCAAGCAGAAACCTTATCTCCAAAAGAATTATCTCGAGCTTGCGAAACATTTAGATTAGCTGACAAAGGTCTAACTTGCTGGACCAATTATATGTCGGGAAAAGGAAATTTACCAACTTGGACTTGCTCCAGCGTGTGTTTGAAACCTTCTTACGGTTCAATATTTCTTGATGAAAGCAATCAAATGATAAAGCTACCAAACAAATTTTTCGATTTTGAAAATCCAGAATTGGATAATTTCTACATATTTCCTGGAAAGAAATTCAAATCAGATAAAATTCAAGATCTGAGTAAATTGGAACCCTATATTGGAAACTCGTTCGGCGTGGAATTAGAAAAAACAGATGATGATTCAATAATCAACGTCAACTCTATGACTTCTGGTGAATATTCACTAGTAATTAAGCTTCCTTTTGAAGCAGTTACACCAACAGATTTGAAAGAAGTTTTTGTGAATGGAAAAACCACTCGAAGATTCAGTCAAGAAGAAACCTACGAAAGCAGAATTTCAACAGGCAGGATAAAAATTAATACCCTAACGATCGCACCAGAAAATCAAGAGTCAAAAGACTTCCTGGATATACTCACGTTTCCAATTGAAACTATTCAAACATTAGATGATGATGATTCAGTCAAATTAATCGCCGATTATATTTATGCCAGAGAAAGATTCCGCTTCACAGAAAATAGTGATTGGACAGTTCAATATGTTGATTCTGATGACTGGCTTGAAATACCATTTACAGATATCGGATTCGCATCCCTGACTCGAAATGCGGATTGGGACATAGAAAAAGACAGCATCAATTACGGATACAACGGCGTCTGCTAAAGCTTATATATTTAGAACATTTTTGTAATACATGAACAAGGGTCAAATAAATTGGCAGATTGTTGCACTATTACTGGCAGTAATTTTTCTTCTAATTTTCATAGGATTTGCAATAACAATTAAAGGCGAGTCTCAAAGCCTTATTGGAAAAATGGGAGACTCCTTGAAAAACTTGATATAATGGAATTAGCGTTTAAACAAATCATAGGAATAATAATTGCAATAACTCTAGCAACACTTATTGTATTATTTATTCTGGGAAAAATGGGCGCTGATGGATCTATCACTAACTTGATAAGGAATTTGCTTGGCACAGCAGAAGGAGGGTTATAATGTTAAAGGATCTTTTCGGAACAATTCTTGGAAGACGTGAATCAATGTATAAATTTATTTATTATCACACTTTCGGTCGTTTAATTCTAACTTATGTTTTATTTGCAGTAGGATATTCATTAATCAAATTGATTGATACTTATGTTGTTGTACAATATATACCTCAAATTAATTTTTTAGCATTCTATTTACCCTCTTTAAATCTACTAACGTACATAATAATCGCTCTCGCAATGCTGCTGGCAGCAATAGCGATAATAGTATTTGTATTGGCAAAATTATTCCGAAAACAAGTAAATTTTGGACAACTTTTTCTGGCAATGCAATCAATCATGCTCTTTTTTCTCATAATTAAATTAATGTATTCGCTTGCCATATTAACTTCAAAAATATATGCCGTAACAGTAATGTTTTACTTTCTGTTCTTATTCTCTATATTATATTTTATATTTATTATTGCAAAAACGGCAAGCTTCTTTACCACATTCAATCTTTTACAGTCAAGTTTAATCATGTTATTAATTATAGCAGGAATTATCGGACTGGTATATGGACTTTATATTCAACTTACTGCAAATTTGAATCTCCCAGATTTATTAAATCAGACATATATCGAATCAAATAATTACGCAGCACAAAATGTTGAAACTCAAATACTATGAAAAAAGGAATCGCAAGCTGGGTAATTATATCAATAATTGTTGCAGTTCTTGGACTATTAACAGCACTAGTTTTATTACAATCCTTTGGTTCAAAATTAGATATAGACCATTCAAAATTAAATGATGAGGTTTGCAAAGGAAAAATTTCAGCACTAAGTTTTGAAATCGACAAAGATCTTAGTAATACAGAAGAATTCTTACTAAAAATAGGAACGCTATCTGAATCTTTACGCGCAGGATGTACACCTCAGACAAATACAATAAATCCACAAGATTGGGATAACTGTGATTCTTCTTTTGAAGAGCAAGCGATTACTGAACCAACGCTTGGGGCAACCAATTGCGCCATGCAACAAGTAGCAGATAGAATTGAACGTTGTTGGGATATGTCCGGATCTGGCCGAAGAACAGCATTTTCTTGGTCTTGTTTTAATTTTGTAATCTCTGATGCTAGCGAAACTCCAGAGATTAGTGAATATGCTGAGTTCAAAAAACAGTTAATTAAATCCTTTGGTTGTGAACTTAGAGATCAAGACTGCAAATCAATTGCAAATGATGCTATAACTGATGCATCAGTACTTGCAGGATTAAATAATTTAATTAGAATAAAGGAAGCAGCAATAAAGGATCAATTTACAGTATGTAGAAAAGAGCCAGAACTTGAAGAAGGTACAGGATTTTGGGGATATTATAAAACAGAGGACTATGATTCTGACAGTGCATTGATTTGTAAAGGAGTAGAAGAAGATGAACAATGTGAAATTGATACAGGGAAAGATGTATCATCAATAAAAGACGCAATAGTAGCTAAAGATACAAGTGAAGTGGACATCACCTGTATGTGCCCAATGAAGACTACTGATGAAATTTATTCCGAATTGGAAGTAAATACAGTATATGAAGTAGTGACCAAATATTCAAGGAATGAAGTAGTCCAAGTTGGTGACAAAGAATTTGATTGCGAAATTGGAACAATGACTTCAAAAATTCAAAACGATTTAGATAATATTCAAACTTACAAAGAAAAAGTCGGACCTTATGAGGAAAGTTTCCTTAGTTATTATAACGAAGCCCACAGAACTACGATAACAAACTATAATAACGAAGCCCACAGAACTACGATAACAAACTATAGGGATTTACCATTTCAATTAGTTAAAGACACAAAGTTAGAAACTGGAACAATTGAATTTTCTGAAACGGATTTGAGGAACTTTATGAAAAATGTTCAAATTGAATCAAGAGGAGTAAGCTATTGTACTGCAGTTTCTAATAATAACATGAACTGCGATGACAGACTTACATTTTATCCCTCAGGCAAATTTAAGATAATACAGAACAAAATGTTTGCAATAGAATATTGTGGAGATACACTCCCACTAATGTCAAACGTAGTTGCATCAACTATTTGTGATACTGGAAATAAGGATACTCCGGATAAAGCAGGAAGAAAGATAATAATAACTGATGCACCAACAGGAGGAGGATCTCGACTTCTCAGTGAAAACTTACCGCTTAATTGCCCAGTCTTAAGTATTGTGGCAAGTGTATTCCCTTCAATGGAAGGTCCTGAAGATATTTGCCAAACAGGAATTACAAGAACACTATAACACAGTCAGCTTTTTATAAAATTAAGCATAGATTAAAATATGAAATCTAAGCGCGGAATGGCACTACCTATTGAAACAGTAATTATTATTATAATTGCAATAACCGTGCTCGCATTAATCCTTCTTTTTGTAACTGGCAAGTGGGCAGCTCTAACGGGAACTGATAGTGCACTTAGTAGCATTGAAACAGGAATTGAGAGCGGAGCACAAGAAAACTTGGAGAATTTATTTGACTAATGAAAAAAGGAGCAAGTATGCTATTCGCAATCATCTTTGGACTTATCATGACAGTAGTACTTGTGATGGTTGGAGCAACTTTATTATCAACAACACTCAGTTTGGAAGATGATCAAGATATGGCAGTATATTCTCTTCGTGCAATTGCAACATCAGTAAATCAAGCAACAACAGCAGATAGTTGTTCTTCAGCTGAAATAAAAATGACTAGGTCTTATCAGATCAAAGCCGAAGGAAATTTACTAATTCTTTACAATCGAGAGTTAGAGAAAGATGACGACGGTAAGGTAATTAAAGATGACGACGGTAAGGTAATTAGTAAAGAAACTAAATCAATTGATAGCATTACACTCAATATGGATCCAGATGGAGAAATTATCTGTCAAAGCGAATCAAGAACCTGCGCAAATGTGCAAAACCTTACGCGATTTAAAGAAGAAAAGGAAGCAGGAGACGGGTACAGTGAAATACACGGTTTAACTATAAATCCAAGTTTCAACAGAGAGATTGATGAAACTTTCTGTGTTTGCAATATTGGTGATAGAATTTCACTAGTATATACTCCAGTACCAAGTATTCCCTTTATCCCAATAATAGTAAGTGAAAAGGATAATTTTGTAGTATATTCAAAAAAATGGTTTGATTTCGGTTGCGATGATCCGGTAAGTCAATTTCAAGTACAATGAGAATAAATAAAATAGGACAAAGTGCAAATTTGATTTTACTAGTTGGAGTTCTCCTTGCAACAGCAGTTTCAGCATTCGCAGTATACACAACGTTTGATGATATAGTCAGAGATATGGTTATGGGTGATCCAGATGTTGCAGCAAGAGAATTCGCATCAAATATGGATTTAGTAGCATCAGCTCCAAACGAAATATCAGTTTATACTTCAACACCATTAACTGCATTAGGATATCCCGCATTTGGAACTATTTTGTTAAATGCAGAGGATAAAAAAATAAAAGTTCACCCCTGGCCCCAGGATTTAATTAAAATGCAAATTCAAAAATCAATGTATGGAGAAGTTTCTGCAGAAGAAGCAGTAGGATTATTTGTTCTGAATAGTTTTAGAGGAAGTGATGTTGCAATGAGGGCTCAGCAAGAAGTCTATCAAGAAGTTGCAGATAAAGCAACCCGAGAGGCATCAGAAGCAGCTACTGAAAAAAGCAAAAATATAGCAAAAAAAAGAGCAGACAAATTTGGTCTTGCAGCAAAAAAAATAGGTGAAAAAATAAAACCAACAACAGCGGCAGGAAAAGCAAAAAGATTTATCAGAAAGCCAGTAAGTTCAACGGCAAGAGCAATATATGGAGCTGGAATGTGGGCATATAAGAAGATTGCAGCAAAAGTACTTGCTAGACGAATGGGAACCGCAATAGCTGTAGAATCTGCTGCAGTTGTAACTCTTGTGGAAACACAAGCTGCTGCGGAAGTATCAGATATCCCTGAAGAAATTGCTTGTGCTACTGCAGCAACTAATCCAGTATCGGCAGGTGCTTGCGCCACTATTACCATAAGTAGAAGAATCGTATTTGGCGTTTTAGCTGCAACTATCGCAGTGATTACTATTTATCCGATTGAACATTCCATTAGAAACTCGCGGAACGCAAGGAATGAAATCGATAAAAAATTTGGAGAATACAGTTTCCATACTGGTCCGATTCCAATACATGTTGCAAAGCCCAACTGCGAGAGTAAGAGATATTCAATTGATTCAGAAGTTGATTTACCTTGGATTGGATGGGTCCCAGGATTAGAAGGATTCATAGGGTCTGCAATGAACATCCCTATGTCAGAATCAACGGGAGAAATAAAAAGTTACAAATCAATAACAAACAAAGGCGACGAATGCTACGATGCACATAATGTTTATCTAAATCAAGATGGATCATTTTTTTACAAAATTTTAGGCGCCACTGAAGGTGTTATTGACGGAACTGGTAGTACTGCAATATCTAGCGGACAAGCAGGTACAGGTAACACACTCATTCATCCTTATCGCTTGCTAGTTATAGCTCCTTTTGCAACTTGTGTTACTATGGGGATTATTGAACCAAAATATGGTAACAGTTGCATTTTAGCTTACGATTTAATGACAATAAGTGTGTGGTCAAATAATGAATTGTTCGGAGAAGGTTCTTGGGAGTCAGCGAAAGATAATTGGGGCGGAAATTTATTTTTAGATGGAATTGTGGGATTAATTTCAATTAGAACTAGAAATCCTGCACTTTTTCCGATATTCTTTACGTTAAATCATTTAGCACCTCTTGATTCAGCTACCTTATTTTCCTATTTAACTGGATCACCATCATTGATAGATTCTCAAAAAGAATATTATATGGAGGACGCACTATTAATCACAATAAGCAAAGAATTTGATGAGGAAGAAAAAGAATACGTATTAGTAATTGACAAAGAAATATGATAAGAATAAAATCAAAAAAAGGAGAGGGGGAAATTCAAACATTGATGTATCTATTCTTTGCAGTTCTTTTCATAATTATCGGATTAATATCCGTAAAATCTTATTTAATTAATGTAGCAATCAATAAAGATTTACAATTATCAAATCTCGATTTTGGAGTTATTGGAAATAGATTAATAGCATCAGATAACTGCTTAGCAGAAAGAAGTGAAATAACTGTAGATTGGTCAGATAAACCAATAAATTTTGTCCAAATAGGAAATGTAAGAAAGGAACGAATTACGGAATCAGTTATAGGACCCTGTCTAAAGGGATTTGACAAGATAGATATATGTACCGACCCGAAATATACTTCTAAGGCAAGCTGCGAGAGTGAAGGCGAAGATTGGGAAGAACAAAAGACAATTCAAAAATATAGTGTAACATTCTATGAACTTGTAGAAGAAACTGAAGAAGGCGAAAAATGGAGAAGAACTATAATCGATAAAACTTATGGGACTTTAGATTGCGCCAGATCAAGACGAAAAGGTGAGTTTCTAATAAATATAATCGACGACCAAACAACTAAATTGGGGGTATTCAAATTATGCATAGCTTAAAGAAAGGTCAAATAAATTTTGTAGTAGAACTTTTCATTGGTGCAGTACTAATGTTAGTTATTGTCGTAGCAAGTTATTATTTCGCAGGCCAATCAAATATTGAGGCAACTGCAATAGTTTATGCTCAAAATTCAAAAACAAATTGTCAAGTTAATCTAAATACAATTATGCAATCAGATAAATTCTTTGACGAAGGAACATCCTCATCTGTGATTTCAAGAAGTTTTATTACTGGAACAACAGTATCTAGCACCTCAACCACGGCAGGATCTTGTTCAGATTCTGGAGGAACTGATGTAACTGATACATATAATTCCGAATCAACTTGTGTCTTAACTTGGGATACAGATTCAAGTACTTGTTCAGATTCTGATGTAACTGATGTAACTACTACTTTTAATTCCGAATCAACTTGTGTCTTAACTTGGACAGCTCCAGCAGAAACCGAAGTTCAAACCATACAAGGAATAAAACAACCATTACTAAATGATCGCTTAAAGACAATCGGGGACAAATTATCAGCGATGTTATCAAAAACACCATACAGCTTAAGAATTCACAATTATTGTAACGATTTCATAAAAGACTGCAAAGCTAAAGATGAAGAACACACATTAGCAAGAGTTGATTCAGGTTTAGATGGACTTGAAGGATTAAAATATGATGATGATATAAGACATGAGTCCTGTGTTTATGCAATTCCAGTTAAATGCGATCCAATGGAATATCCTTCTGAATTAGAAGTTTGTAAAATATTTGCTGAAATGAGGTTGAATTACTAATGAAAAAAGGACAAATGCTAATTATAACAGCAGTTGTAATTTTAGTATCTCTAGGTGCAGTGTTCATGTGGTCCGAAGGTGGAATAACGAAAGAAGTAACTATTGGACAAACTCATGCAGCAATTACCGATGCATTTTCCTTAGGACAGACAATAAATAATTATTTAGGTGATTCTGCAGAAATATCAAAGTGTAATGCTATCAACGAAATTATAGATAACACAAACTATATGATTGGTGAAGAAACGTATGACACCAAAGAAGATTATTTTGAAGCTATGTTTTTATACAACTTCTATATTTACATGGCAGATTTTCCAAAAATAAAGAAAACGTCTTTAGAAGACGAATATTCATTATACAATAATTTATTTTTTGATATTCAATTTGATTATAACAACGAAGGAATACTGGAAGAAATAAAGGGCGCACCAGGATGGATTGAATACGAGGATAAAGCCTTTGTTGATTATTTAGAAATTGCAAGCGAAGAGGGATTTGTTTACAAGATTAAACCAATTTTTTCTATTGACATGAATTTAGATTTTGAAGAGGTAATTTCACCACCAGAATGTAATACACTAATTGAAGAATCTGTACCTGATGAAGAAGTAACAGACGAAGAAAATATTGCAGAAACTGCAGAAACAACTACGACTTAATCACAACTTTTAAAAAGCTCACATAATTACCCAAACGCATGGCAAAGCTAAGACCAGCAAGCTGTCACAGAAGAATTAAACGAGCATACACTCGTACATCGAAGTATCGAAAATTATCTTACATAAAGGGAGCTCCGCTTCACAAAATTATTCACTTTGATTCAGGAAATAAAAGATATGAAATGTTTCCAAAAACAATTATTCTTAAATCAACAGTAAGCATGAATCTAAGACATAATGCAATTGAGGCTGCAAGAATTGTAGCAACAAGAACATTATCAAGAGTTTTAGGTAAAATGGATTTCGGACTAAAACTTAGAGTATTTCCACATCATATTATCAGAGAAAATCCAATTGCGATGGGTGCAGGAGCAGATCGAATGTCTCAAGGAATGCGTTCAGCGTTCGGTAAAACAATATCAAGAGCAGCAAGATTAAGACCTGGACAAGCAATAATTCAAATTTATACTCACGAAGCACATATTAAATTAGCAAAAGAAGCGTTAACTAAAGCTTCAAAGAAATTCGGTTTTTCATGTACTATTTTAACAATTGATAATTCATTATATGTTGGAGAAGAAGCTGCAGCATTAATCAAACCTAAGTTCAGAGAAGAAGTAAAAGAAAAAATAGTAGAAGAAACTGAAGCAGGTGAAGAATCTTCTGACAAAAAAACAGAATAAGCAAAAGAAGAAACTGCTTAATTTTTTACCTAAATGTTTTTAATTAATACGTAAACCAATATATTAATGGTTAGATGGTTAAATGAAATTTCAAAGTCTGACGCTGAAGAGTTCGGTGAAAAATCAGCATTGTTAGGTGAAATGAGTAAATTCGGTTTTCCAATTCCGCGAGGATTTGTAATATCTTACGATGAGTTTGACAAAGCAATGGTTGAACTTGGGCCAGAAATTAGATCAATTATTTCAACAGCAAATCCAGTTAATTTCAATTCAATAACTAGCGCATCAGATTTAATAAAAAAACTATTCCAAGAATATGAATTTTCAAATGATTTTGAAAATGAGATAAAAGATTTTTATTCAAAACTCCATATTGATAAAAACGAATATGGAAATGTAGATTCAAATGCATTCAATTTTATCAAAGCAGGAAGAGAACTTCCCTTTGTTTCAGTCAGAGTTTCAAATAATTCTTCAACACCAAAACATCATTCAACACAATTAAATGTAAAACGAACTTCTGAAATAATTTCTGCAATAAAGAAATCCTGGGCTTCAATTTATTCATCTTATTCAATATTATATCGATTAACTAATAACTCACCCTTCCCGAGAGCAGCGATACTTATTCAAGAAATGGTTAACGCCTCAAAATCTGGAGATTTGTTCTCAGCAAATCCAATAAATGGAACTGGAAATCAAGTTTTAATTCATGCGAGACGGGGACTAACTCTAAAAAATTCACCAGGAGCAAGCATGTTTATTTGCGATAAGCAATCTGCAAAAGTTATTGAATCACATGAATCAAAACCAAATAAATATTATACAAAAGATCCTCAGGATGGGACAACAGCACTAAGAACTCTTGAAGAAGAATTCAAAAATATACCAGTGTTAGGACAAAAAGAATTAGAGTTATTAGTAAAGATTGCAAAAGATATTGAGAATAGAGTTGGTTTCCCCGTAAATATTGAATGGGTAATTGAAAAGAGAAAATTCCATTTAATTCAAGTCAGACCCACATCAAATTTATTCAAGAGAAAGATTTTCTCAGATCAATTCCAAAATCGTTTTGAAAAAAATATTGCAAAAGGAATACCTGCATCTGCAGGATTCACTTCAAATAAAATGGTATTAGTGGATTCGCCAGCAGATCTTGAAAGATTTAATCCAAATAATATTCTCGTAGTAAATTCGTTCAATGGACAATTACTTCCATATTTACTTCAATCTTCAGGAATAATCTTCAGAAAAGAAGATATTTCCTCTTTTGGCGCAGTTGTAGCAAGAGACTTTGGAAAACCCTGTTTAGTTAAAACAAAAGTTCACGTAAATAATGATTTTGAACAAGCAGAATTAAATGCATCAACCGGAAATGTTTACGGACCAGAACAACAAAGTCAAGTGATCACGGAAGAACCCAAAATAGAAGGAATAGATTTGAGCGGAATACACAGAAATTTAGAATCTATAGAACACGAAATAACTGCGCTCAATGCAAAACTTACTGAAGCACGAAGTCAAAATCTATTATCTGAAGCTGATAGAGAAAAATCAAAATTAATTTCCAATTTAGAGTGGGAAATCCGAGAACTCAAAGACAAAATCAGTCAGCATCTGCAGTAAATAAAACATTATCTCCATCTACATCAAAGATTTTTACAATTGCACCAGCATCTAACCAAGCATGAGCATAATTCACTGCAGCAAATGCATTAACAAAGTCTCCGCCATCTTTGAAGTGATTTGCATCTGATAAATAACTTCGAGCCATTTCCAAATATTTCTCACCAATTTCCTTTTCTCTTTCAGAAATATTTTTCATTAATTTAACTTTCTGAAGTGCAGTAGCCGTCAAATTCAAATACTTATCAAGTCTTTCAACAGTAATTTCATTCATAACAAACCTCATTTTCTAGTTATTATAAATCCTCCGAAGAGCTAACATTTAAATAAAACTAAGACATTACTAAAATATGAAAAAGAAGAAATATGATCCACATCATTATACTTCAGCAATAGTAATTGCACTAGGTGTTTTAATTATCGCGTTTTTTGTTTTTGGTCCAAATGCCAAAGCTACACAAGCAGTAGTTTTAGATACACCAATTAATTGTAACAAGTTACCAGATTTAGAAAACAAGGCTGCAGTTAAATTTTACCAAAATATTGATTCAGATGATGATGGCATGAGTGATTTTGATGAGTGCATATTCGGATCAAATCCAACAGAACCAGATTCAGACGGAGATTCCATATCTGATGGTGACGAAAGAGCAGAAGGAACAGATGTAATGTTTTTCAATTAAGCCAAATAAAAACACTTTTAACCAAACTTCAATCACTATCTTTATGCTAGAAAAGTATGATATTGAGATTCAGAAGATTGTCGACGAAGCAAAGAAAATCAACGCAAAGACAATTGTAATTCAATTACCTGACGGTCTCAAAAACGACGCTTCAAAACTTCAAACACAATTAGAGGAATTAACTGGAGCAACAATAGTATTTTGGGCAGGTTCAAATTTTGGAGCATGCGATGTACCAACAAATCTACCAAAAGAATATGATATGTTGGTGGCAATAGGTCACGCTTTCGCATACAACATAAAAGACTAGTTCTGCGCAACATTTAAATAAACCAAGGCACGTATCTTTATATGGAAATTCTAGGATTAACAGGAAGCCTTGGAACCGGAATTGGTCTCCTTCTAGGATTAGCGTTACTTAAATACAGTGGCTATGTTGCTGCTGTACGGAAAGAACTTAGTTACATCGCAGCAGGTGCAGTTTTCTTGTTGCTAGCTGGTGTAGCTGAAAGTGGACTCATCCAAACTGAAGGTTTTGCAACAGCAATAAGTTATATTAACCTCATTTTTGTAGTAGTCGCATTCCTATTAACGCTAATTGGAGCACTATTGATGGCAGTTCAAATCTTTTCCAAGATTCGATAAGATTCTTGGAATTATTTTTTTAATTTAATTAGCTTTTGCGCTCTTTTTCCCCATCCACTTCGAAACACTTTTAACCCAAAAACTTAGCAGAGTTTTATGAGAACCTTGTTTATTGAAGCTTATCTCAAAGCAGACATAGAACCACTTTTAGATAAAGTACTCAAAATAGTTCCAGAAAAGAAGATAGGTCTTGTAACAACAGTTCAACATATTAAAAATCTAAAAAAAGCACAAATATATCTTAAGAAAGGCGGAAAGGAAATTCATGTTGGAACTCCTGCAAAGAACCTTCAACCAAAACAAGGAATCTATGCTTTTCATTCAGGTCAACTTCTTGGATGTGATGCATCAGCAGCATTAGATATTGAAGAAGAAGTAGATGCTTTTGTATTCTTAGGAACTGGAGAATTTCATCCACTATTTATTGCATTCAATTCAGAAAAACCAATCTGGCTAGCAAATCCACTTACTCAAACCGTAGAACTTCTTCCTGAAGAACGAAGACGAAAATTCTTCGCAAAACAAGCAGCTAGAATGCATCATGCAGAAGAAGCAAAATGTTATGGAATAATTGTTTCAACAAAACCAGGGCAAGTTTATCTTAACATGGCAAAACGAATGAAAGAACAAGCAGAAAAACTTGGAAAGAAAGCAGTAATACTTCTATCAGATACCATTACACCAAACGATCTTATGAATTACCATGAAGTCGATTGTTTTGTCAACACAGCATGTCCTAGAATTGTCGAAGATCAACCGTTCTATCCAAAAACAATGATTAATGGCACAGAATTAAGACAGATTTTTGATAAGTTAAATGGTAAAACCAAAGCAAAATCTTTATAAACCTACTAACCAGAATTAAACCACGATGGAAATAATCTCTAAACAAAAGAATTTACTAAAAGTTAGTTTCAAACCTTTTGATCAAGGTCTACTGAATGCAGTTAATGATAAAATTTGGGAAAGCAAAGACATAGAGTCCTCAGGATTTCAAATAACACACCCCGAAGTTGGAGAAGCAATTTTTACTTTGAGAACAAAATCAAAGGAAGCAAAGTCTATTTGGAACTCAGCACTGGATTCATTGAAAAAAGATTTTGCAAGCGCAGCAAAACAAAAGCTGTAATCTTTTTATTCTAATAACTTTTCATATAAATTATGAAGATTAATAGTGAACTACGTGTTTTAGGAATTGACGATTTACCTCACAAACGAAATCAAGCAGGAAATAAAATTCTAGCAATTGGAACAATTTTTCGTGGTGGAAAATTTATGGATGCAATGCTCACAACACATATTACTTGTGATGGAGATGATGCAACATCATGTTTCATTAAGATGATAAACAAGAGCAAAAACAAACCACAACTCAGAGTAATTTTAACTGACGGAATAACTTTCGGAGGATTTAATGTAATTGATATACGCAAAATAAGTGAAAAAACAAACCTTCCAGTAATTTCAGTAGTAAGACACAAACCTCATTTTGACAAAATAAAAAAAGCAATTACCAATGTCGCTCATTGGGAACACAAATGGAACTTAATTGTAAAAGCAGGAGAATTACATGAAGCTATAATCACTAATAAAACTTTGAACAAACCAGATAATATTTTTTTTCAGTGCGCAGGAATCAGTCCAGCAAAAGCAGCGAAAGTTCTACAAATAACAACAATGCACGGAGTTATTCCGGAACCATTAAGAATGTCACATATCATTGGTTCAGGATTACAATTTGGCGAATCTAGAGGACATGCATGAAAATAAATTGGAAAAAAATATGGCATTTTTTATGGAAAGATGATAGTTGGGAATCTCTTTTGGTCAGCGCAGCACTTGTTCTTATTATTGGAAAATTTATTTTACTTCCAACATTAGGATTTTTGTTAGGAACACAACTACCAATCGTCGCAGTAGTATCCAATTCAATGGATCATGACACAGGATTTAACACTTGGTGGGAAAACAACGCAGAGGAATATCAAAACTTCGATATTAACAAATCCGAATTCAAAGAATTCAAAATGAAAAATGGATTTAATCGAGGAGATGCGATTATAGTAGTAGGAAAAGATTTCAAAGAGTTAAAAGTCGGAGATATTATTATATTTCAAACAAATTCAAGATCAGAACCAATTATACATAGAATTATAGAAAAAGGAGATAATTGGGTAAGCACAAAAGGAGACAACAATCCAACTCAACTCAATTTTGAAAAACAAATACACAAAGATGATATACTTGGCGTTGCAAAAATCAAAATTCCATTTATTGGTTGGGTAAAAGTTGGATTTTTAATGTTATTGGGAAAAATATAATTTACGCAAAGTTTTTTAATGTAACGCAATATAACTCAGAAAATGGTTGCAGATTTATTTAACAAAGACGGTTCAATTAAAATACCTACAAAATCCGTAAAACTGAAAGAGAAAACACATCGAGAAGAAAAAGGAAAGGGTGCAAGTACAAATCAAGAAAGCACAAGAGCAACAGTAACTGCTGAGTGTGAGAAGTGTAATCATACTGAAGCTTATTGGTGGACAGAACAAACCCGTTCATCTGACGAACCAGAAACACAATTCTTCAGATGTACTAAATGTAAACATACTTGGAGAGAATATTCTTAACTCTCCAAATTTATTTAAATTAAAACAATTCAACTAGAACATGGCAGAAAAAAATTCTGAAGAAAATTCTGAAGAAAAGACAGTATTCAAGAGATATCCTTTTCAATTAGCCAAAGTTTCAGACTTATCTAAAGAAACTAAGAACGTTGCAATAACTGGAATTGTTCTAAGCAAAGACAGTGAGATACAATCCTTCATTATTGATGATAGCACAGGAAAAGTTAATGTAATCACAAACAACTCCACCGCCTTTGGAACTATCGAAGAAGGGAAAGTTGTCAGAGTATTAGGAAAAACTTGGGGCGAAGGCGAAGATATTGAAATTCAGTCAGATTTAATCCAAGATTTCTCAAAAATCGATTTTAATCTTTACAAGAAAACAATTTAAATCTCGAAGTTCTTAATTAAATAATGGGAATATTTACACGAGTTAATGTAATTCGACCAAATTACGGATTATTTGTACTTGTAGCAATTTTATTGGCAGCATATGCAGGAAATCTTTCTAGTGAATATGCAATTGCCCCAACATTTGGCGTTGCAAAGCCAGTATTAATAGGAATACTTGCAGCAGTAGCAACCATAATCGCAGTACTTATCGGTCTTTTCTCTACTCGGTTCTAAATTGAATAAATCTTTATAAATCACTACTAAGAGATTGTGAATTATGTTCACATTAAAAGTAAACGATACAAAATTGCTAAATAACACAATCGGAACCATTTCAGAATTTATTACTGATGCAACTTTCAATATAACAAATGAAGGGTTAAAATTAGTGGCAATGGATCCAGCAAATATTTCAATGGTTATTTTAACGATCCTACCTTCAGCATTCACAGAATATCAAGTAAATGAACCTTCAAAAATCACAATCAATCTTGATGGATTTCGTCAAGCACTACGAAGAGTAAGAGCTGGAGAATCATTAACTCTAACTCATTCAAGCAACAAACTTAATGTAACAATTAAAGGTTCTTCAACAAAACGTTTTTCAATTCCATTATTAGAAGATGAGCAAGTCGAAAGAAAAGTTCCAGAACTTGACTTCAAAGTAACTATTGAAATGGATTCAAAAGAATTCAGAGATTTCATTGACGATGCAAGCATCGTAAGTGACGCAGTTGCATTGAAAGCAGCAGAGAATTTACTTCTTTTAACTGCAGGAGATACTGGAAGAAAAGTAGACATTGAATTAAAACAAGGATCGGATATTTTAGTAAGTATGAATATCAAAGAACCAGCAAGTTCAATTTACTCAGTGGAATATATGAAAAAGATGGCCAAAGCAGCATCTTTTGCAGACTCAGTTAAAGTAAATTTTTCTTCAGATTATCCACTAAGACTTGATTTCAAAGCATTAAACCAAGCACAAATGTCCTTCATTCTAGCACCAAGAATTGAGAATAAATAATTAAATCGCAGGTTTTCCAAAATTAATTTGACCATGAGGTTCATAACCAATTACTTTTGAATCAGTATATTCCCAATCAAATATTGAAGTAAAATTTTCAGTTTCTATGTTAGGTAAATCTTTAGGAACTCTTGAAAGCTGTTTTCCTAAACCTTCGATATGATTTTCATAAATATGAGTATCACCTAGAAATCCAACTAATCGTCCCTCTCCAAATCCAGTCTCCTTGGCAAGCAAATGTAATAATAAACCATAACTTGCAATATTGAAAGGCAAACCGAGAGCAGTATCTACTGATCGCTGATTCCACATCAAATTTAATTTATCATCAGTGACTGTAACTTGGAAACCATAGTGACAAGGAGGTAGGGCCATCTCATCAACTTGATTCGGATTCCAAGCAGAAACAATCATACGACGATCATTTGGATTTGTTTTCAAAGCACCAATTAAATTTTCAAGTTGATCAATTCCTTTCTCAGAATAATCTTTATCAAAACCATCGTACTCCGCACCAAAATTTCTCCACTGATAACCATAGATTGGCCCAAGATCTCGCTCTTCAAACATTTTTTGTTGAGTTTCTTTATCATGCCCGTAAGGAACCTTTAACTGCCAACACCATTCATCCCAAATATGATTATTTCTATCCTGTAGCCATTTTTTGTCAGTCAAACCTTTAATGAAAAATTCAAGTTCAGATGCAATCAATCTAAGAGGAACACTCTTTGTAGTTAATAAAGGAAAACCAAGAGACATATCATGTTCAAAAGTCGCACCTGCAGTAGAATAAGTCGGAATTCCAGTTCTATTTTCTTTGTAGTCACCAGCAACCAAAATCTCTCGAACAATTGATAAATAAGATCTCATTTGAAAACTATAATTTCAAAATTTAAATAGATATAACCAATAAAATGAACAATTGCTTAAATAGAAAATTGAAGAAATTAAGTAGTGGAACGAGGAAAGCTGATAGTCATTGACGGAACTGACGGCGCAGGAAAAGAAACTCAAACCAAACTTTTGGAAGAAAGATTAAATGCAGAAGGAATCCACGTGATAAAATATTCCTTTCCAAATTATGATTCAATTTACGGGAAAATGATTTCTCAATATCTACAAGGAGATTTTGGAAAATCAACTGAAGTTCACCCAAAATTAGCTTCCATTCTTTATGCACTTGATCGAGGAATGGTTGCAGATGAAATGACGGGACACCTAGAAAGCGGACACTACATTTTGTGTGACAGATATATAGAATCAAATATTACCTATCAGCAAGCAAAACTCCCAGAAAAAGAAAGGGAAGAATTCTTCAAGTGGTTAACTGATTTAGAACATAATGAACTAAGAGTTCCAGTATCTGATGCGGTTCTTTTCTTACGCGTACCTGTAGATATCTCAAGAACGAACATGGATAACCGAGAAGAACTTGATGGCCATGAAGAGAATCAAAATTATCAGCAAGAAGTCTTGAGAAGCTATGAATCTCTGGCAAAAGATAGTGACAAATGGACCATAATCGATTGTACTAACAATGGAGAAATGTGTAGTCGAGAAGAGATTCACAAAGAAATTTATCAAGCAATCCAATAAGTTTTAATTATATTCTACCAATGGTTAACATGGTCAAAGCAGTAATTCGAGAAATAATTAAAGAAACTTCTGATATAAAAAGGTTAATTCTAGAATTGGACAAAAACATGCCTTTCAAAGCAGGCCAATTTGTAATGCTTAAAATTGATTCAGAGAGATTTGATAAACTTATTCCAACTCGCGCATATTCAATTACAAATGCACCAAACGATAAGTTCGAAATACAAATTATCGCAAAAATAATTCCAGACAGTAAGTTCAGCCAGTATTTAGATCAACTTGAAGAGCACGAAGAGATCGAAGTTCAAGGCCCTTACGGACGTTTCACTCTTTCAGATAAAGACAAAATAAACGAAGTAACACTTCTTGGTGCTGGAACTGGCGTTGCACCACTGATCGGAATAATGGAATACGCACTACAGAAAAACATAAAATCACATTTAATTTATTGTGATAAAACTGATGAAGATCTAATCAATATAAAACAATTTGATGAACTGACTCAGAAAAACAAAATCACTTGCAAAATACTAACAACTCGAGACAAGAATTCAAAAAGAACCAAAGGACGGATAACACTAGAATATTTAAAAGAAAATCTTCCAACAAAAAAAGGATTGTTCTTTGTTTGTGGACCTCCAGAATATGTAACCAATGTTGTTGGATATTTGGAAGAATTGGGAATTGATAGCGACAATATCAAAACTGAAAGATATGGATAGAAATCATAAAATTCTAAACGAGCTTGAAAGACTTTACAAAGGCGGACCTTTCTTGAGTGGACGAACACCATTTGAAAGATTAATCGCAGTTATACTTTCAGCGCAATGTACTGACAAGCAAGTAAACAAAGTTACAAAAGAACTTTTCAAAAAATATCGAACTCCAAAAGCATTCGCGAATGCAGACATTAAAGAATTGGAAAAGCTAGTTTACTCAACAGGATTCTATCGCGCAAAAGCCAGATATCTAAAAGAAACTTCTCAAATAATTCTTGATAGATTTGGAGGAAAAGTTCCAGATAAAATGGAAGATTTACTTGAACTTCGAGGTGTAGCAAGAAAAGTTGCAAACATTGTAATGTGGGAAGCACACAACACAATTTCTGGAATTCCAGTTGACACTCACGTCAAGAGAGTTTCATATCGTTTAGGATTAACAAAAAATACCGATCCAAATAAAATAGAACAAGATTTAATTAACATGTATCCGAAAGAGAAATGGCCAAACGTTTCCTACATGTTAATTGAACATGGCCGAGCAGTTTGCGATGCAAGAAATCCAAACTGTAAGAACTGTTCCTTTGATAATATTTGTCCAAAAAACGGACTAACTAAATAATTGCGGAAATGTTTAAATAGGAGTTCAGTAATAAATTTAGATGGTACGGCGACGAAAGTCAAAAAATGATATCACAAAATATGCAATTATTGGAATCGTTGTATTAGTGCTTTTATTTTTAGTAATTAATGTTGCTCCAACAGGTGAGTTTTACAAGATTGAAAACAGAGGTGATGAATTTCCGCCAGGTTCAGGTTGGTTACTTCAAGATGAAGAATCTGGAGAACTTAATTGTTATACTCACGAGTCAAACTTTGAAGAAAGTTGCATAGTAAAAGAGTTGGATGAAATCGATATGCCTCATGATCCTTGTAGTTGCTTCTCTGAAGGAATGCCTGAAGAACGAGAAGAAGATTTCAGAGAAGAAGGAATACTTGAAGGTGAAGAATTCTTTGAAGAACTCGAAATGGCAGGACTTTATTAATTTCATCGACTCGTAACTTTTAAAAATATGATTCTAAACACTGATTATGGAAAATCAAAATACAATATCATTGGGACAAAAAGCACCAGACTTTGAAGCTGATATTTATGAAAATGGAGAATTTAAGAAATTCAAATTCTCAAACAATAATGGAAAATGGACAGTATTGTTTTTTTACCCCTTAGACTTTACATTTATCTGTCCAACTGAAATAAGATCCTTTGCAAAATATGAAAGCAAATTTAACGAACTCGGTGCGCAAGTGATCGGAGCAAGTACGGATTCAGTTCACTCACATAAGGCTTGGTTCCAGAAAGAGTTACCTGAAGTAAAATTTCCTGTAATCGCAGATACAACTCATAAAGTATCAAGATTATTCGGAGTTCTAAAGGAAGATGAAGGAATTGCATATCGGGGAACATTCATACTTGATCCCGAAGGAGTTCTAAGATACTCATTAATTTCTGATTTAGATGTTGGACGTTCAGTTGAAGAAACAATAAGAGTTTTAGAAGCACTAAAGAATGGTGGACTTTGCCCTGTTGAATGGAAACCTGGAGAAGAGACGCTTTAGAAATAACAACTTTTTTTGTAGATGCTAAGATAAATAATCACATGGTAAAGAAAGTAGGAAAACTCAACATTTGCGGAGCATGTGGATTCAAATATAAAACAAAAGAGTTAGCAAGTAAATGCGAAGCCTGGTGTACAAAGAACAAAAGTTGCAATTTGGAAATAACTAAACACGCAATCAATTAACCGTAATATTTGTCCTTATAAAACTCGATCAATTCCTTTACTCGAGGGATACAAGTTTTATCTTGAACACCAACTTTTGTTTTCTTTTGAACCGCCTCAAAATCATGAGCACCTTCAAGAACACATTCTTCAATATCTTTGTCAGTAATCTTCAAAATCTTGTCAACGATTTCAGCACCTTTCGAAATAATCATTCTATCTTTTTGATCTGACTTAAAGAAGTAATTATTTATTGCTGCCCGAAGTGCTTTGTCACCAAGAACTGAACAGTGGAATTTTCTTGCAGGTAAACCGTGCAATCTTTCAACAATATCCTGAGGTTTTAACTCAAGAGCTTGAGTAATAGTCATACCGCCCTTCTCAACAACCATCTCAGACATTATAGAAGTACTTGCAATTGCGCTAGCACAACCAAAAGTCTGCCATTTACATTCTTTGATTTTATCAGAGTCAGAATCAACTTTAATCCAAATCTTCATCATATCTCCGCAAGCTGGACTACCAACTTCACCAACACCATGAGATACAGCATCGTAGTCAGAAGCTTCTTTTTGAGTTTTCAAAATATTCTTCGGATTGAAGAAATGGTCTCTAACTTTGTCAGTATAGAACCAAGATTTAGCATCAACCTTTGCCTTTACATCAGGATGCACTGCTGCTTTAACGTCTATCATCTTATTTCCTCCATTTTTAAATGAACTGGTGAAATTCCTCGAAGTTTTTCAATAATGTCTGGCAAAACTTCCATCAACTTATCAACATCTTTCTTAGTATTTCGTTTACCTAAAGTGAATCTAATGCTTCCGTGAGCTGCCTCATAAGGCATGCCCATTGCAACAATTACGTGAGAAGGATCAAGTGTCTTAGAAGTACAAGCACTTCCGCTCGATACATAAATCTCATGTTCATTCATTAGCAAAATAACTGCTTCTCCTTCTACATTCAAAAAAGTGATATTTGCATTGTTTGCCAACCTATTAGTAGGATGACCATTCAACCAAGATTCAGGAATTTCATCATCAACTCGTTTA
The DNA here is from genome assembly GCA_018698915.1 of Candidatus Woesearchaeota archaeon. Classification (GTDB taxonomy): domain Archaea; phylum Nanobdellota; class Nanobdellia; order UBA10117; family ARS21; genus JAAZWY01. The sequence goes on along the minus strand of JABIPN010000005.1, from coordinate 3,658 downwards.
ATCAAATAATCCCGAAGTTCTACCAACCGCGCACTTTCTTTATCCTTTTCAGCCTGAGCCAATTCCAGAGCCTCAGCAAAACCAATAATCCCTGGAACATTTTCAGTACCGCTTCGTCTATTTTTCTCCTGACCGCCACCATGAATTAAAGGAACCAACCGAATTCCTTTTCGAACATATAGAAGCCCAACGCCCTTTGGACCATAAATCTTACTTGCATTCAGAGTCATCATATCAACACCAATATTTCGGACATCAATATCCAAACTTCCTGAAGCTTGACATGCATCAGTGTGGAATAGAATTCCTTTTTCTTTTGCAATCTTGGAAATCGCTTCAATTGGTTGAATTGTTCCAATCTCATTATTTGCATACATGATTGAAATCAAAATTGTATCATCTCTTACAGCTTCTCGAACTTTATCAACATCAACAATTCCATCTTTATCAACATCAACATAAGTAACCTCAAAGCCCTCGTGTCTTTCAAGATAATCACAAGTGTCAGTAACTGCATGATGTTCGATTGAAGAAGTAATAATATGACCCTTTTTCTTAGCTTTTACCAAACCTTTAATTGCAAGATTGCAACTTTCCGTTCCACCACCTGTAAATATAATTTCACTAGAATTACAACCAATTAGCTTGGCAATCTTTTCCCGTGCCTCGCTCAAAGCCAGTTTAGCTTTCAAACCTTTGTAGTGAAAACTTCCAGGATTACCATATTCATCTTCAAGATATTTGCTCATAATTTGAGTTACTTCAGGTCTTACATAGGTTGTTGCAGCATGATCAAAATATGTTTCCATTTTATAGATGCTCCACGCAAACTCCACAATCCATCGGAACGTTTTCATCCAGGATTTGATGGATTTTACAAATTGTCAAATCATTCCGAATTTCTCTCAGTAATCTTTGAGTTTCAGCAAAAACAGATACTTCTCCAGCCTTAATCTTTTCAGCACTAATTTTCAATTCAGAAACAACATGCTCAGGCAACTCAACAAGTTTGCCTCGCTTTTCTTTCTTATATTGAGAAACTGCTGCTTCAGTTATCCCTATTAACTCAGCAATCTCCTTTTGAGTTAATTTATGTTCGTTCAAAAGTTCCAAAGTTAGACACTTTCGAATAGCAGGAATAATATAAACTGCCTCAATTTCTTGTGGGTGTTTTAACATGCCCGACTTAACGGGAGTTAATTTATAAGAACTTCGATTGAACAGCTTATAAGTTTTCATCCAAAAGTTAACTATGCAAGCTTCTCCAGAAATATATCAAGCACGATTTATACAACGATTTCAAGAAAGTAAGGAAAAAATAGATAAACATCTGGAAAAATATGATGAAATTGATACAAAAAACAGAGATCAACTCTTTGAAGAACTTGCTTTTTGTTTACTAACTCCACAATCAAAAGCGCGTGCAGCAGATCAATCAATAAAGCTACTAACAGAACACGACTTACTTCTCAACGGAAATCCTGAACAACTAGAACCACATTTAAAGAGCATTCGTTTTCATATTACGAAAGCCAAGCGAATCGTTGAAGCAAGAGAAAAATTTCAGAATTTTGATTTTGATTTTGACAATATTGAAGAGCTAAGACACAAAATAGTTCAAACTTTCAAAGGGTTAGGATACAAAGAAGCATCTCATTATCTGAGAAATATTGGACATGGAAGAGATTTAGCAATTCTGGATCGTCACATTCTAAAAAATCTGATAAATATGGGCTTAATTGAAGAAATTCCCAAAACTCTGACTCCAAAAAAGTATTTTGAGATCGAAAATACCATGAAAATCTTCTGTAAAAACAATGAAATGAGTATGGGACATATTGATTTAATTCTATGGAGCACAGAAACAGGAGAGATGTTTAAGTAAAATCGACCATCGAAGCCCTTAAATATTATAGACGGTCTAAAACACCATGGCAAAAGCAGGCGCTATGCGATACTTTGTATTGCAGGAAAACAATAGAGACACAAGTCATGTCTTTACTGGACGGCAACCTAGACAGGCTGCGCTGAAGGCCGCAACCCGAGGATTTACTAGCATTACGCTTAGAGAGCGAGGTACAAAAAAGCTTCACCTCTTTGAAGGTAAGCGTGTAAAAACCTCCGCACCTTCGAATGCACCAGACTGGATGCCTGCCGAAATCTGGAGGGCGCAAGTCCGAAAGAAAGGTATAAGACATTTGTAAGACAACCTCGGGCGGTGTAGACTATCACCGTCCTTATACTCAAACCAATTCTTTTTTATACTTTAAGATGAAAAAACTATCATGGCGGAGAAGTTAAGACATAATGACCATCGAGTTATTGGGCCAAAGTTAAATCTATATCAACAATCTGAATTAATTGGTTCAGGATTACCTTTATTTCCATGGCAAGGTGAAGTTGTAATAAATGAACTTCAGAATTTTCTCCGAGATTTACTAAACAAAAATGATTACAAATTTGTAAGAACTCCACATCTTGCAAAAATTGCACTATTCAAAAAATCTGGACACTGGGATAATTATAGAGATGATATGTTTTTAACAAAGTCAGGAAATGAAAAGTTGGCTGTAAAACCAATGTCTTGTCCACTTCACACAATGATTTTCAAACAAGAATCACATTCATACAAAGATTTACCAAAACGTTATGCAGAATTTGCAACAGTTTATCGTGATGAAGCGTCAGGAGCACTAACAGGATTATCAAGAGTCAGAATGATTACACAAGATGATGCCCACATTTTTTGCGATGTTAATTCGTTAGATCAAGAACTTTCAAATTTAGTTAAACTTGTAAAACAAGTTTATGCAGTGATAGGTTTCAAGAAAGTAAGAGTTGAACTCTCAACCAGACCAACAAAATATGTTGGGAATATTGATACTTGGAATCGTGCTGAAGAAATTCTTGGTGAAGTTATGAAGAAGAACAGACTAAAATTCTCAATCAACAAAGGTGACGGAGCATTCTATGGACCAAAGATTGATTTCCATGTTGAAGACGCAAACAAAAAATCATGGCAACTTGCAACAATCCAATTAGACTTCAATTTAGGACCAAGATTGAATGCAACTTACACAAACAAGGCAGATAAGAAAGAACACCCAATTATAATTCATCGAGCGCTTTTAGGTTCATTAGAAAGAATGTTTGGAATTTTAATTGAACACTACAATGGCGCATTCCCGACTTGGTTATCTCCAACTCAAGTAAAAGTCATCAGCTTCAATGATGAAATGGAAAAGTATACAAGAACAATCGAACAAAAAATCAGAGCAGCAGGAATCCGTGTTGAAGGAGATTATCGTTCAGAAACAGTTCAACTAAAGGTTCGAGATGCAGAAAAGCAAAAAGTTCCATACATAATTGTAATTGGTGGAAAAGAAAAAGCAAACAAAACTCTTGCAGTTCGACCAAGAGGTTCAAAACCAAAGTTCGGTGTCAAGATGCCAGATTTCTTAAAACAAGTCAAAAACGAAATCAAAAATAGAACTATTTAATTCTAAGAATTTTTCTGCGAGAAGTTTTACCACGAACAATAGCTACAGCTACACCAAATTTCTTTCTGAAGAATTTAATTAATTCAGCATTTGCTTTCCCATCAACTGGAGGAGATTTAACATACATTGTAAAATTATCTGCTTCTTGAACAAGTTTA
>JABIPN010000035.1 GCA_018698915.1 Candidatus Woesearchaeota archaeon | reverse complement strand
TGGATTAAATTTAGTTGCAGCATTAGAAGATGGTACAATCTTTATGAGATCTGAATTAGATGTAGATTCAGATGAATTAATCGCTCAAATTAAATCATTACATATTGACGCATTGAAACTTGCAGTTGGAACTGGATTAATTAACAAAGAAACTGCAGAAATCATGATTCGAAATGCAGAAATGAATGCAATGAAACTTGCATACTCGCAAGGAATTCTTGCTGATAAGGTAAAAGAATTGGTATTATCAAAAGCTGACGCAGAAGCTTCAGCATTGAAAGAAAAGGTTGGAAATGTTCCAGCTGAAGACCAAAAAGAAGATAAAGTAGAAGAAACCGAATCAAAAGAAGCAGGTGAGACTGCTGAATCAGAAACTCCTCAAGAAGAGGAATCATCTTCAGATAATCAATCTGATAAGGAATAAAAAATGGAATACGTATATGCAGCAATGTTATTGAACAAGGCAGGGAAAGACGTTAGTGCTGACGCACTTACAAAGACTTTATCTGCAGCTGGCGTAAGCGTTGATGAAGCTAGAGTAAAGGCAACTGCCGCAGCTCTTGTAGATGTTGATATAAACAAAGTAATCGAAGAAACTCAACTAGCAAGTGCAAGTGCAAGTGCAGCTCCAGCAGCTAGCGCAAGTGCAGCTGAAGAAAGTCCAGCAGAAGCAAAAGAAGAAACACAAGCAGCTTCTGAAGAAGATGTCTCTGAAGGTCTTGGTGCATTGTTCGGTTAAACTCGAATAATGCTCTAAACTGACAACCCTCAGTATAAGGAGGATATAAATGGATATAAATACATTAAAAAATCAAGCAAAGGAACTAACTGGGTCTCTTAGAGATTTAGGTTCAAAGAAAGAACAGAAATTCAAAGAAAAAACAAAACTAAGTAACGTTCTTAACAAGCTCATAAAAGAAGCTATTGATTTAAAAACAAGAAAAAGAGAAATTGAGAAAGAATTATCTTTATTTAAAAAGAAACGAAACGAAAGAAATAATCAAGTTCGTGAAGGTCTTAAAAAATTAAAGAAATTTAAAGAAGACTATAGAAAGAACAAGAAAAAACAACCAAAAATTTCTATAGAAAAAATACTCGCAGAAATACAACAATTTGACTACCAAATTCAAACTGGCGCAGTAAGTATAACTAAAGAAAAACAAATTATGAGTAAAATAAAAAGCTTGAAAAAAATAATAAAGGAACATGAAATCTCAAATACACCTCCTGTTGAATTCAAAAGAATTCAGAAAGAAACTAGAGAAGTTAAAAACGAAGCAGATAAAATTCATGAAAATATTCAAAAACTCGCAAAAGAATCTAGTGAAATTTTTGAACGTTTAACTGTACTTTCTGCCGAGATTAATAAAATTAAAAGACAGAAAAATGTCGCAAAACTAGTTCAAAATGGTTTGAAAGATCAAATTAATATTCTTAATGCAAAACTTGGAGGAGTATTAAGAGAGATGTCTAAACTTCCATTATCTGCAACAAAATCTGCATTAGATATGTTTAAACGTGGCGGGACTAAAAATAAAGTTGATATTAAAGATGCTCTAAAGAAGGGAAAGAAACTTAGTAAAGATGATATTCTAAAAATTCAAAAAGAACTGATGAGAAAATAATACAAACTCTTAATAATTTCTCCATCCAATCTTATTCATGAACTTGAAAGATTTAAAATTGGATTTGAAAAGGAAATCGAGTAAAGCTCCCGAACAATTTTATCCAATTAAAATTCTAAAGGAACAAGGATTTACTAGATCAAAATGTACTAACTGTGGAACATTTTATTGGTCAACAGTAACTAGAAAAAATTGCGGAGAACCTGAATGTAATAATGGTTATTCCTTTATCAACAATTCTCCTACAAAATCAAAGATTGGTTATCTAGAAACGTGGAAAAAATTTTCATCAACAATGAGTAAATTAGGATATACTCCAATAAAACGATATCCAACTATTGCTCGATGGAGAGACGATACTTGGTTTACTCAAGCATCAATATATGCATTTCAACCTTTTGTTGTGAGTGGTGCAGTTAATCCTCCCGCAAATCCTTTAGTGATGTCTCAACCATCGCTCAGATTTAATGATATTGATAATGTGGGAATTACAGGAAGACATTATTCAACACATTTTCACTTAGGACAGCATGCATTTCAAACTCCTGAAAAATATAATAAGGAAAAATATCTTTCAGATATAATAACTTGGTTAACTAAAGGTATAAAACTTCCTTTAAATGAAATCCAATTTCATGAAGATCAATGGGGTGGCGGAGGAAATCTGGGAGTATCTCTCGAATATTTCTCTCGCGGTGTTGAGTTAGGTAATCAAGTTTACATGACTTACAAAGTAACTCCTTCAGGTTACAAAGACCTAGATATTAATGTTCTAGATATGGGTTCAGGTCAAGAACGCTATCCTTGGTTAACTTCAGGAAAACCGATAAATTTTGAATTAATTATGCCTCAAACAGTCAAATATTTATACAAACAATCTGGACAAAAACCAAATTTAGATTTATGGAATAAATTCGTCCCATTATCGGGAAAGCTTAACGTTGATGAAGTGGATGATATTGAGAAAATGTGGTCAAGTACTGCAAAAAAAATTGGATATTCTAAAGATGAACTAAAAAACGAAATATATCCAATATCTTCATTATATTCAATCGCAGATCACTCTCGAACTTTATTATTTGCATTATCTGATGGGGCCCTACCCTCAAATTCAGGTGGAGGATATAATTTACGAAGCATTTATCGGAGAAGTATGAATTTTGTAAATAAATATAATATAAAACTTGATTATTCAAAGTTAGTTGAACTCCATGCTAAGGAATTGAAACCTCAATATCCTGAACTCTCAAAAAATATAAAATCGGTACAGGAAATATTAAAATCAGAAGAACAAAAATATAATCAATCAAAAATAATAAGTAAAAGATTAATTTCAAAGATAATTAAAACAACCGTTGATGAAAATAGACTATTGGAATTATATGATTCTCACGGAGTTACTCCTGAAGAATTGTCTGAAGCCTCAAGTGGAAAAATAAAGGTTCCTGCTAACTTTTATTTGAAAGTGGCTGAAAAACATGAACGTCGAAATAAATCAAAACTTAAAGAAGAAAAAGATCTAACTTTGTACGGTATACTCCCAACAACAAAACTTTTTTGGGCAGATGAGCGTGCAAGAGAATTTGATGCAAGCGTTCTAAAAATAATTGATAACCGATATGTGATTCTTGATAAAACACTATTTTATGCAGGAGGAGGAGGTCAAGATTTTGATACTGGAACATTAAATATGAATCCAGTCATTAATACTTTCAATCAAGGTCCTTACATTATGCATGAAGTTGGAAATATTGATTTTAAAGAAGGATCAAAAGTTATTGGAAAAATTAATGATAAACGTCGTTCAGATACAATGAAACATCATACTGCGACTCATGTTGTTGGTGGTGCTGCAAGAAAAGTTTTAGGGAAACATATTTGGCAAGCAGGATCTGATGTGAATGAAGAAAAAGGTAGATTAGATATTACACATTATGATTCATTAAATTATAATCAAATTAAAGAAATCGAAACTATTGCAAATAAAGCGATAAAGGATAAACTTGAAGTTGAAAAAGAAATTCTATCTAAAGACTTAGCAGAAAAAAGATATGGATTTACATTATACCAAGGAGGATTTGTTCCAGGTAATGAAGTTAGAGTTGTTCACGTTAAAGGATTTGATGCTCAAGCATGTGGTGGAACTCACTTAGATAATACTAAAGATTTGGAACAAATAAAAATTCTAGGGTCAAAAAGAATTCAAGACGGAGTAATTAGAATTTCATATGTTGCTGGAAAGATTGCAAAAAAACTTGAAAAAGAGGAAAAAAAATTGGGTTCAGAAATTCTTTTAGCTTTTGGAGTTAAATCAGGTCATGCTTCATTAGATGAAATTGAACGTGCTGCAAAAATTCTGAAGTCTCAAAAAGAACACCTTCCTAAAACAATAGCTAGATTTATTAAAGAAGTGGATGAACTGAGTGGTAAATTAAAGCAAATCCTTCCGAAACTCAAAACTCAACCTGTTGATGAAGCGGTAACTGAATTATTTACAACTTGGAAACGATTACGAAAAGAATTAAAAAAACGGAGAAGAAATAGTTAATATGAAAGCAGAAATTTGGACTTGGAGAGCTTGCCCTTATTGTAAGAAAGCAAAACAAATCCTAAAGAAAAATAAAATTGAATTCAAAGAACATGTAATGGATCATAAACAAGACGAGCTGAAAAAAGTTCAACATAAGTATGATCATTATACCGTTCCAATAATATTACTAGGACGAAAATTTATTGGTGGTTATGATGAACTTGTCGAATTGCAAAAATATGGAAAACTTAATTAGCTGGAATTAATTTATCCCACTTTCCTTCGCCAATTAGTTTAGAAGCTTTGTCAGGTTCTTCACCATTAACTTTGATTCCCATTGAATTGCAAACTCCAATTACTTCTTTCAAAGCAGCTTTTCTAGATTTTGCTAAAATTCCCGAAATCTTAACATCTGCAACATTCAATGCTTGCTCAATAGTCATATCTGCAACAAATTCTGTTCCTGGTACACCTGAACCTTTCTTAATTCCAAGTTCTGATAAAATTAATCCAGAAGTTGGGGGTGTTCCAATTTCAATATTAAAAGATTTAGTTTCAGTATTAACATGAACTTTTACTGGGACCGTCATACCTTTCATTGGTGAAGTTTTCTCGTTGATAGCTGCAACTACTTCTTGAATATTAATTCCTGTTGGTCCTAATTTTGGACCTAAAGGTGGACCTCCGGATGCTTGTCCGCCTTTAACTTGTAATTCTATTGTTTCTTCTGCCATTATTCTTTATTCCTATTTTCTTTACCAACAACTTTTACTGAATCAAGATTTAAAGTTATTGGAATTGGTACTGCAGCTTCAAGTAATTCAACAATAACTTCAGACTTCTCAGTCTTAATTCTTGTAACTTTACCCCTTTCACCTTTGAAAGGACCACCAATAATTTCAACTGTATCACCTAGTTGAATATCAACATTTTCTGCTTTGAATTCGATTAAATGATCAATAGCTTCAAGTGTAACTGCTTTTGTAAGAACGCCTCGAACATAAGGAACTCTATATGAAATTTGTTGAACTTCAGTTACTGAATCTGCTTCAACAAAAATATAACCAACAACGCCGTGTGGACTCAATATAGCATGGACTCCATCAGCCTTTTCGGCATTAGTTGCCAAAAAATCGACTACTTGTTCTTCTCTTCCAATTGCAGTTCTTACTGTAAATATTGTCATATTCCTAGTTTTTTCACCCATTCAACAATCATAAAGATGGTAAATCCGACAAGTCCGATAACTGCCATTCCAAGGCCAGTTACTTTAACTATTGCCTTGAATTCATCCATTGCTGGTTTCTTTGTAATTGATAACACTCGTCTATACTCACGAAATTTTTTTCGCATTAAACCTGGCCATTCTTTTGGGTGTGGTATATGTATTTCTGGTGCATCAATTTGAATAGGTGAAGCCATAGCTAAAACTAAGAAGTTTCATTTATAAAGCTTTCCAGTTAACTTATCGATTATCTCCGCTTCCTTTCAAAACTCCCCTTTCTTTTCGGGAAAATAATTTTTGAATATTTTTATCAGCAACTGAACTTAAATTTGTATCTAACTCTGTTGCCAAAGCAGAAAGATACCACAAAACATCGCCCAACTCCTCACTCAATTTATCTTTTATTTCCTGACTAATTTCACCTTTATTATCTCGAATAATTTTCTTAACTTTGTTTGCAATCTCTCCTGCTTCACCAGTAAGCCCAAGTGTTGCATAACTCAAAGCTACAATTGGATTATCTCGTGGATAAATTGCAGTTTCTTTAGTTTTTTTCTGATATTCATCAAATTCCATCAGTCAATAAATTTAATTCCAAAGTTGCCTTCCAGGTCTTCTTGTTTCTTCTTAGACATTGTTCTCTTCGGACCAAAAATTTGCGGAGATTTAACTCCAACTACAACAAGCATTGTTCGAATAGAATTTTGTAATTCTGGACTTAATTGAGCTCCCCAAATAATTTTAGAATTTTCATCAAGTCGTTGAGTTACATTCTCAACAACAGTTCTTGCTTCATCTAAAGTCATATCTGGACCACCCATTACATTAATTAAAGCTCCAGTTGCACCTGAAACTTCAACATCAAGTAAAGGATTATTCAAAGCCTTTTCAACAGATTCAACTGCTCGATTTTCAGTATCACTTTCTCCAAGACCAATCATTGCAATTCCTCCGGAACTCATAACTGCTTTAATATCAGCAAAATCTAAATTGATTAATCCTGGTTTTGTAATTAATTCCGCAATTCCCTTAACTGCATTTGTTAAAATCTCATCAGCAACTTTGAACGCAGTATGTAGTGGTAAATCTGGTGCAAGTTCAATTAATTTATCATTTGGAATTAATATTAAAGTGTCAACTAAACCTTCAAGTTCTTCAAGTCCAATCATTGCATTTTCATGTCTCAGAACTCCTTCCATTTCAAAAGGTAATGTCACAACTGCAACTGTCAAAATTCCTAACTTCTTTGCAATACTTGCAATTTCAGGCATACAACCCGTTCCAGTTCCGCCACCAAGTCCTCCTGTAATAAATATCATATGTGCATCTTGTAACGATTCTCTAATTTCTTTCTGAGATTCTTTTGCTGCATCCTTTCCAATTCTAGGATCTGATCCTGCACCAAGCCCTTGAGTTAAATCCTTACCAATTAACAATTTTCTATCTGCTGTAGCATTTAATAAATCTTGAGCATCAGTATTTACTGCAATTATCTCTGCACCTGTAACTCCAATTTCAGATATTCGTGAAATAGTATTATTCCCTGCACCACCGCATCCAATTACTTTAATTCTAGCCTTTCTATTTGCAAGAACCTTCTCAAGCTCCTCATCGTCTTTACTTAAACTTGAAACTGCTTCTTGAGAATCAAAGCTAGTACTTTCAAAACTTGTATTTTGGGCAGGTGTTGGTTCTGCAGCTAAAAAACTGTCAGTACTTCCAGTATCTGAACTAAGTGAATCATAACTATCTTTGCTCGTATCGCCGGTATCAGAATTATCTGCACCAGTATTATAATCTACGTTGTCCGAATAATCATCATAGGGATCCATTCTAGCTTGATTAAGGTATCATTCAGATTTTTATAAACATTATTACGCTTAAAAGAACACTAAGAAATACTAATAGATTTGACTTCCGGTACCATGGATTTGATTTGTTTCTTAAGTAACTCCAAAAATTTATCGCCCAACTTATCCTTATTTGCTAATTTAAGATTAACTTTGCCTTCTTTAACAGTTAGATTATCTGCATTAAACCCAATAAGCTCCATTGCTTTACCAACTTTCTCTTTTATATCACTAATAACTTTAACAGGTTTTAACCAATAATGAACTTCTTTTCCCGAAAATGGATGATTGAAGTCTAGAATTACTCTTCCACTTGTAACTGATCGCACAACTGCTACTCTACCATCAACATTTAGTTGCATTCCAACAATTGGATTAAGATTGTGTTTCTTCAACTTATTAGCTGAAACAAGTTGTATTAATTTTGGATTTCTCTTTCCAAAAGCTTCTTCTGGTTTCAAATCAAACTCTTTTTCATTTCCAACTTCCAATCCAATTAAATTCTTATCTATCCCTTTTAGTAGTTGCCCAGTTCCAACAAAAGCTTTCATAGGTTCATATTTGAAATCTTTAGGTCCTTTAAGATTTTCTTTCTTAGCAATTGATTCTATAGTTAAATCAAATACTTCACCTGTTTCTTTGATTCGCCCAACAAAATCTAATTCAATTAAATCGCCTTTCTTGATTTTAACCATGGACCAAACTTCTAACTAAGCTTTAAAACTCTTTTGAACAGTCAGAAGCTTTTTGAGTTCAATAACTACAATTACACTAAATCCGACACCAACTGCCGCAACCCAATCCATTAATGAAAGAGATACAGTTTCAAAATAACCTTGAAGAAGAGGTGTATGTACTATCAAAACTTGTAACACTACTGAACCAAATATTGCCAAAAGTAATGCTTTGTTATTCAATATTGCATGCGTATCTTTGAGAATTGATTTGACTGCTCGCGCATTGAATATATTAAACATTTGAAACATTACAATTGTTGTAAACGCCAAAGTTCGCGCATAATTCAAACCCGCATCTAAGTTTGCCCAAAAAATACCTACTGTCCCAATCATCATAGTTAAACCAACAACTATTGAAAACATCCAAGTCTCTTTTGTAATTGCGCCTTCTCTTGGATCTCGTGGAGGACGTTCCATAATCTTCGGAACTGGTGGATCAACTCCGAGTGCCAAGGCAGGTAAACCATCAGTTAGTAGATTCATCAAAAGAATTTGGACAGCAATCAAAGGTAAAGGTAATCCTATAAGCATTGCAACAAATATTGCCATAACTTCGCCAATATTACTTGAAAGTAAATATCTTATGAAATGTCGAATATTATCAAATATTCCTCTACCTTCTTCAACCGCAGCTACAATTGATGCAAAATTATCATCAGCCAACACCATATCTGCGGAATCCTTTGCAACATCTGTTCCATTAATGCCCATTGCCACACCAATATCTGCTGCCTTTAATGCTGGCGCATCATTCACTCCGTCACCCGTCATTGCAACAATATTTCCATTCTTCTTAAGAGCATAAACAATTTTTAATTTATGTTCGGGAGAAACTCTGGCAAATACGCGTGTTGATTTTACTGCAAGCTCTAAATCTTTATCAGACATCAAATCCAATTCCTTTCCAGTAATAACTTTTCCTCCTTCAGTTAAAATACCAAGATTTTTAGCAATCGCTGAAGCAGTACTTCCGTGATCTCCAGTTATCATAATTGTACGGATTCCTGCACGAGTACATGTTTCGATTGCAGCCTTTGCTTCAGTACGTTCTGGATCAATCATTGCTTGAAGTCCAACAAAAACAATATCATTCTCAACTTCTTCTTCAGTATATTTATCCTTCTCAGGTAGATATTTGTAACCTACTGCTAAAACTCTTAATGCCTTGCTAGACATAGCTTCTAAAACTTTATGAATTTCTTCTTTATCTTCTGAAGTTAATTTCTTAACTCCATTATCAGTATAGAAATGACTGGCTTTTCCCAAAAATATTTCAGGTGCACCTTTAATATAGGCAATACGTTTTTCTCTTAATTCATAAATAACTGACATCATCTTTCGATTTGAATCGAAAGGTAATTCTGAAATATGTTTATGTTGTTTAACCATTGCATCCTTAATCATTCCACTCTTTTGAGCAGATACAATTAACGCACCTTCAGTTGGATCACCATTAATATACCAACCTTTATCATTGTCGTGATACAAATTAGCAGTAGTACACATAGTTCCGGCTCTTAAAGTTAAATCTAAACTCTTTGAATCTGATAAATTGATTTTCTTAGAATCTAAAGTAAATTCTCCTTCAGGATCATATCCGAGTCCTGAAATTGAAATTAAATTTTCTGAAGTATAAATTTGTTGAACAGTCATTTCATTCTTTGTTAAAGTCCCAGTCTTGTCAGAACAAATAACTGTTGCACTTCCGAGAGTTTCAACAACAGGTAATTTTCTAATTAGTGCATTTGCACTCGCCATTCGTTTTAATCCTAAAGCCAAAGTAATGGTTACTACTGCCGGCAAACCTTCTGGAACTGCGGCAACTGCTAAAGAAACTGCCGCAGTGAACATTTCAATTATTTCTTCACCTCTGAAAATTCCGAGTCCAAAAACTGCAGCAGAAATAGCTAAGGCGGCAATTCCAAGATTCTTAGCAACAATTCCTAATTTTTTCTGTAATGGAGTCTCTGGTGTTTTTTGTTCTGAAATACTCTTTGCAATTAATCCAATTTCGGTAGTCATTCCAGTTCCAATAACTACTGCAGTACCTCGCCCTCGAGTAATTATGGTATTCATAAAAACCATATTCTTACGATCACCAATAGTTAAACTAGCATCAGTCAAAATTTCGGTTTGTTTCACTGAAGAAGTAGATTCACCAGTAAGTGCAGATTCATTAACTTCAAGACTCATAGCCTCAATTAATCGAGCATCAGCAGGAATTCTGTCTCCTTCAGCAAGAACTAAAATATCTCCTGGGACAACTTGTGTAGCATCAATTTCTTGTACTCTGCCTTCACGCATTACGTGTGCTTTTGGTGCAGAAAGTTTCTTCAAAGACTCAACAGCTTTATCTGCTCGATACTCTTGTATAAATCCTAACAAAGCATTCAAAATCACAATTATTCCAATAACATAAGCATCAATATGTTCACCAATTAAATAGGAAACAATCATTGCAATAACTAATAATCCAACTAAAAATGATTTGAATTGTCCAATAAGAATTTTGAGTGCAGTATTTTCTTTCTTTTTTGTAAGCTCATTCAAACCATATGTCTTTATTCGTTCAGTGGCCTCAGCTGAATTTATTCCATCTTTAGATGTTTTCAACTCAGTATAAATATTACTATCTGAAAATGTGTGCCATGGCTTGTTAGACATAAACTTACAACAGATTCAACATATAAATAAATTACCTTAACAAAAACACTTATAAATCTCTCAGACGGAGATTCAAGATGGGATTGTAGCTCAGCCTGGGAGAGCGCCCGACTGAAGATCGGAAGGTCGCTGGTTCAAATCCGGCCAATCCCATTAGCCTTCTCTCAGTTGCTTCGGCAACCCTCACAAACCCCGAGGAGAGAAGGCATTCAATATTTGCCAAGGTCGCATAGCCTGGTATTGCGCAGGATTGGAAATCCTGTCCCTTCGGGGGTCGTGGGTTCAAATCCCACTCTTGGCGTTACAATTTTATATAGTGAAATATTATTCTACTATGAAAAAAATAATTTTCTTTGATGGTGATGGAACTCTTTGGTATCCAAAGAAAACTAAATACAAGGAGCACCCCGTTTGGTTATACAGAGATCCTATAACTAAAAAAAACAATAACATCATTTGAAGCGGGAAGGGCAGTCAAACATCAAATGTTGATACCAACGGTGCTTTCCACTTTGAAAAAACTAAAAAAGTTAAATATAATATTAGTTGTACTATCAACCAACCCTTATCCTCCTAAAGAAGCAGATATCTCAATTAAGGGACGAGTTAAACATTTTCAGTTAGGTGATCTTTTTGACGAAGTACATGCAACCAGAGAGTATCATGGTTCTAAAGGAGAGTTCATGCTAAGAATTCTACAAGAACGTGGAATTCCAAAGAACAAAGCTCTAATGGTGGGTGATAGTTATAAATGGGATATAAAATCTGCGCTAAATGTTGGAATAGCGGGCGTTCTAATTGAAACAAAATATGAGAAACATCCGGCAACAAAGAGAATTAAAAGAAAAATAAATAAAATGAGTGAACTTTTAAATTATATTTAGCTTCTAAAAAATAAAACCCAAATAACTGCAATAATTATAGAAATATGAATCAAATACTTTGAGTTTCCAAAATTTATCAAATCATCCCTCGATACTTTCATAGTCTGGATAAGGTTTACCTCTCATATAATCATCATGATTTTCAATAAAATGTAGAAGTTTATTTTGATTTTGTTCAATAAGAGTCACTAATTCAGCATTAAATAATTGCCCATAAATTTCTCCATTCTTAATTAAATCTATCAAGTCTTTTTGAGGAATATTTTGACGCGTAAATGGACAAACATTTCCTGTAACAATATGTATATCCATCTCCTTATCTAGTTCCAAATCAAGATTTGTCATAATATGAACTGTGTAATCACCTAGCTTAATATATGGAAAAATTCCATCGCTTCCAATTTTATAACTCATAATTTAGAAAACAGCCTTACGTATTAAAATGTTTATATGATTTGAGAATATAAAGGGCACACTTGAAGGTGGACATTTCAAAAATGCAAAGTCTTACTGACGAACAACTCCGCGCCGCTACTCCAAAGCACAAATAAACATAATTATGGCTGCTCGGTTCCCCGTCTGACCAGGTTCTCATCTTTAATCGCCAGAGGAGGCAACGCTTCGACGTCACACGTCAGGGACAAAACATACCATCCATGCCGCCCTTCAAGCTTCGACATCTTAGCATACAAGATAACAGCCGCGCTTACCCGGCCTGTCTAGCCCAATAAAGCCCCTAAATCTTGGTTTAAAAGGATTACGATTATATAGTTTCAAAATATAATTCAATATGAAGATTCGGAAAATGCAACAAAAAGACTACGAAAAATCTGCAAAACTTAGCAAGAAAGTATATTTAATTAATAACAAACATGAAGGAACAAAGAAAGCAACACAAATGTATGTTGATAGATTTGATTTGACTAAAAAACGAAATCTCGCTATGTTCATTAGACCTACATTTAAACTTGTAGCCGAAGAAAATGGGCAAATAATTTGAGTATTAAGAGGTCATGGAAATAAACTTGGATCATTATTTGTAGATCCAAAACATCAACGAAAAGGAGTTGCAACAAAATTGTATAAGACCTTCGAAAAGAATGCTAGAAAATATAACACTTCAATTCACATAAAGTCTTCATTATTTGCTATTCCATTTTACAAAAGATTGGGATTCAAGAAAACAACAGGAATACGAAGTTGGAAAAATTTACCTGTAAAATTCCAACCAATGAAAAAACTACTCTGATTCCAAATAAGCAGTTAACCCCTTACCCATTTCAGGGTTCTTCTCAAGAATGAAATTAAAATATGGATAAAAATCTCTCATAAGCGCAGAAGATGATGCATGTAACTTTCCTGAAACTTGTTGAGATATTCCTCTTGCCTTTTTTCTTTTAGAAGCAAGTGCAAATATTTTCATGAGCATTTCAGGACGAGTATATCTAGAAATGTTCTGAGTAACTTGAGTCTTTGCTTGTTGAACTCCTACTGAAGTAAAAAAACCGGAATAGTAAGCTAATTCCCAATTTTGAGTGGCTGAAATTCTGCGATTAAATTTATCACTTAATACAATATTATCATATCCATATTTTAAAGAAAATGTATCCATATATTCTCGATACATATTTTGATCAAGCCACATCAAAAACTCAGAAGCATCTATCTTAACACTCTTGAATGAATTTAGTGCAACTTTTGAATCAAATGATTTCAAAACCATCTTAACCGCATAAAATATATTTTCCTCTCGTTCTCTAAATAAATCAAATAAATCTTCATTTGTAATTTTATCCTTATCTTTAAGAAGAACATCTAAATCCATAACTGCTGAACGAACATCTCCTTGTGCCCTGGCCGCAAGTTTCTTTAATACTGCAGGTTCAACATCAACTAATTCAGACTCACAAATCTTCTTAAGATATTTTTCAATATGTTTCCACTCAATATTATCAAATTCAATCATCTCACAATATTTTCTAAGTGTTCTAAATTTTGAATTCCAAGGATCATTAGATGTAAAAATTATGGGATATTTTGATTTTTTTATTATTTCAATTAAATCTCGTACGCCTTTTCTATCCCCTATAAAGAACGATTCCATCTCATCAATTAAAATTATTTTTTTATTTCCAAATAAAGACGGTTGTTGGGTTGCAACACTTAGATTTGATATAATTTCTTTTTTTACTCTTGAGCTCGAAGGAGGTATTTCAAACAATTCAAACTCGTGTTCTGAAGCAAAAACTCGTGCAGCAAGAGTCTTTCCAATTCCTGTATGTCCATAAATTATTACAGCATTTTTCTTTCTACCCTTTACAAATCTGGAAAGTTTAACAATTCCACCATATTGTCCAATAATTTCAGAAAGTTTTTTTGGAACATATTTCTTAATAAGCATAAGTAAATCTTCAAATAGAGATTTAAATAAATATAGCTGGAGGAATCAACTATTAATTTTATTCATCAATAATATGATTTGTTTTCGTAAAGTAATAATTTCTTGAGTTTTTTCTTCTAGAAGTTCCAACAACACATCATCTTCCTTTTCATCGGCAAGTTTAACAACTTCGGTAAATGCGTCTCGATTTAGACTGGCAAAAGCTAAAATTTGATTAACTGTTACCATTAGTAATTCAAACCTCGTAAGGCTTCTCCAAAAATTTGCTCAACTTCTCGAACTTTCATTTGATGTGGTTCAAGATCATACAATTTATTTGCTCTCTTTGGCAAACTTAATGTTTTTGCATCTCTAAGCTCAACATAGCCTCGTCCTGAATTTAGTAAATTCTCTGCGAAAGATTTTATCATTTTCATATTAGAATAAAAACAATATCAATTATAAGTCACGTACTGAGTTGTCCAATGTCCACTAACCTCTGGCACCGAGAATCTCTAACAATTTAACTTCAAAGGTTAGCGTTTGTCCTGCCAATGGATGATTAAAATCAACAGTAATATTTTCATCATTGATTCCAATAATTGAACCTACAACTTGTTGGTCATCAACCATACCTTGAACTATTAATCCTTCACTTAATTTATTTTCAGGATTATCATCAAAATTATCTTTTGGCATTTCTCTTATTAGATCATCAAAATATTTTCCATATGCTAATCCTGGAGGAATTTTAATTTGTCGTTCTTCTCCAACTTCCATACCTACAATTCCTTTATTAAATCCAGGAATAATTTCCTTAGAACCAACTTTTAATTTTAAAGGTACTTTACCTTCAGACGTATCAAATACCTCTCCCGTTTCCAAGAAACCCGTAAAGTGTAATTTCACTTCATCATTTACTTTTGCCGGCATAATCAGAAATAATGTCACTTCATTAAAAACATTATGTTGATATAAAATGTATTTTGGAAAAGCTAATTCTCAGTAGATACATTTGACCCTAATAAAACAACTTCAGCTAAAAATGCATTAAGTTGAACAAACTCATTTGCACCTTCAGTAAGTCGATATTCATATTCTCCGCAAAATTTAATTAATTGAACTTTAAGTTTATCATCAAAATCTGGAGAATTCCAAACTTGCTTTTGAATTTGCCTTATTGCATCCATTCCAGACAAGCCATATTTAATCAAAATGTCTGACATTTTATTTTTAGCAGAATTAAAATCTCCTGCCAAACTCAACTTAATTATTTCATATAATTCGGTTGGTTCAGCAAATGCAACAACTTCTCGAACAACCTCAACAGTAACTTCAGTTGCAATTGCAGAACATGCTTGTAACATATTTTCTGCTTTACGGCAGTCTCCTTCAGAAACATCATAAACAAAATTTGCAGCATCATCATGAATAACTATATTTTCACGAGTTGCAATTTCCTTTAATAAATTTACAATAACTTCGCGCATTAAAGGTCGAAATCTGAACATTGCACATCTACTTTGAATTGGAGGAATAATTTTAGAAGAATAGTTACAACTCAAACAAAATCTAACATTTGAAGCATAATCTTCCATCGTACGTCTCAAAGCATGTTGGGCATCTTTGGTTAATGCATCTGCCTCATCTAAAAATATTAATTTGAAAGGCACTTTATCTGAAACCGCTTTGGTTCTTGCAAAATCTTTAATTGAAGTTCTTACAATATTAATTCCTCGATCATCTGACGCATTTAATTCAAGAACATTATCTTTCCAAGTATCGCCATATAAATCTCTAGCTAAAGCCAGAAAGGAGGTTGTCTTTCCAGTCCCTTGCATTCCTGCAAAAATCATATGAGGCATACTTTTGCTTGAAACAAAAGCTTTCAATCGATTAATGATATCATCTTGTCCACGAACTTCGGATAAATTATTTGGCCTATATTTCTCAGTCCACACTTCAAAACTAACGTCAGTCATAAAGAATCGTCCTAACTGAACTTTTAAAGATTTGTACAATCTGGAATCTCAAAACCTTTTTAAGTTCAAACTATAACTAAAAACATGCAAAGTGATTATCCCATTTGTCAATTATAATAACAATATCATTAGCGACATATATTTAAATTTTCAGGGGGTTTATTTCTTATGAGCAACTACAATTTTAAAAAAGTAGAGCCAGAAATGAATAAATACTGGAGAAAAATTAATCTTCTAAAACTTCTTCAACATAAAAATAAACAAGGAAAGCCTTATTTCTTACTAGAGGGTCCTCCCTATGCAAATAATATTCCGCACGTAGGTCACCTACGAAACATTTACTATAAGGATTTATCCACAAGATATGCTTGGATGACTGGACGTTCAGTTATTTTCACCGCAGGATTTGATACACACGGACTACCTATTGAAAATATGGTGGAAAAACAACTAGGATTCAAAAGAAAACAAGACATTTTAGAATATGGTATTAGTAACTTTACTCGAGAATGTAAGAAACTTGCAAATCAAAACGTAGATGTTTGGATGAACATGTATGATAAATATGGAACTTGGCTGGGTTGGGATGATGAACCTTACTTAACTTACAAGAATGAATATTTGGAATCTGCATGGTGGATGTTCAAACAAATGTTTAAGAAAAATCAAGTCTATCGTGGAAAAAAACCAATACATTGGTGTCCACATTGTGAGACTTCACTTGCAGGTGCAGAAATAGAACAAACAGAAAAAACTGATCCGGGAGTTTATATAAAATTTAAACTAAAAAATGATAACGCATCAATATTAGTATTTACTACAACTCCATGGACACTTCCTTCAAATGTAGCAATTGCTGCAACTAAAAATGGAACTTATGTAAAAGTCAATACTACTTCAGGAAATTTAATTCTTGCCGAAGCAAGACTTGAATTATTAGAATCTTTAGGAATAAAATACAAAGTACTACAAAAATTTAAGGGAAACAAACTTGCAGGTGAAGAATATTATCCGCTCTTCGATATTCCAGTTCAAAATTCATTAAATAAAAATAAGAAGGCACGTAAAATTTACATGAGTATTCCAATTCTTAAAGAAAGAATAGCTCCAAAAACTGCAGAAAAACGAGGAATAAAATCAAAGGATGTATTTGAACAATTTGTAAGTGTTGAAGAGGGCACGGGATTTGTTCATATGGCTACGGGACATGGTAAAACAGACAACGAAGTTGGAAAATATTATGGTCTGCCTGAATTATCTCCTTTAGATGATTCATGTAATTTCACTGATGAAGCAGGAAAATATGAAGGTCTATTTGTTAAGGATGCGGACAATCAAATAATAAAAGATCTAGAAAAATCCAACAGTTTATTACACAAAGAAAAAGTAAGACATAATTATCCAACTTGCTGGCGTTGTAAACAAGGATTAATATTTAAACTTTCAAATCAATGGTTCTTCAAGACTGATAAAATTAGAAAAAAACTTCTCTCAGAAAACAATAAAGTAAAATGGAAACCTGAATTTGGTCGAGAAAGGATGAATTCTTGGTTAGTAAATTATGGTGATTGGAATTTTTCTAGACAACGATTTTGGGGAATACCAATTCCCATATGGATAAATGAAAATAATCCAAAAGATATGATTACAGTTGAATCAAAAAAGGAATTAGAAAAACTACTTGGGAAAAAATTACCTTTAAATTATGATCTACATAATGTTGTAGAACTTATTATAAAAAATAAGAAAGGAACTTACAAAAAAATTCCAGATATTTTTGATGTGTGGTATGATTCTGGTGTAGTCCATAATGCGTGGTTAGGTGCTCCGCTACAAAACAAAGCAAAATTCAAAAAACATTTTCCAGTCGATAGAATATCTGAAGGTCTTGATCAAATAAGTGGATGGTTTACTTCATTATTATTTACTTCAGTATCAGTATTTGGAAAAGCCCCATTCAAATATATTAGTATGCCTGCATTTGCAGTTGATTCTAAGGGTGAAAAAATGTCTAAATCAGTAGGAAATGTAGTTTGGGCAGACAAAGGAATTGAAGATTTGGGTGCAGATCTAATTAGACTTTATTACACAAGCAATGTTCCACCTTATGAAATGGCAAAATTCAATATTGGTGAAGTAAAGAAAGAAACTTTTGGAGTAATAAACACTTTATGGAATTTACATAACTACTTGTTAACTGAGTATCCCTTCATAACATCTAAACGCGTAACTGAACCTGAAGACAAATGGATAATTTCAAAACTAAACTCATTAATAAAAAACTATCACACTTCCTTTGATAACTTTGAATATCAAGAAATGGGAAGAAACCTTTCTGAATTTATAGTCAAAGATCTTAGTCGAAATTATATACAACTAGTGCGTTCAAGAATTGAAGATAAGGATTCAAGAGTTGGATATATTCTATTGAGATGTATAACTGATGTTCTAAAATTACTTGCACCTATTAGTCCATTTGTTGCTGATAAGATTTATCAAAATCTGAATGTATATGGTTTGGAGGAACGATCCATTCACTTAGAAAAATTACCTACAAGTCAAAAACGTGAAATAGATTTACAACTAGAAGACGAATTTGAATTAGTTCAAAGTATTGTTTCTGATACTCTCGCACTTAGAGATAAAATGAAGCGAAGTTTAAGGTGGCCAATAAAAGAAGTAGTTATAGTTAGTCCTTCAGTAAAGGTTTCTTCAGTAATAAAAAATTATAATAATTTAATTAAGACTCAAGTTAACACTTTAAATCTTAAAACTAAACGATCAATGAATAATGTAAATTATAATGTAAAGTTGAATTTCAGGGAAGTTGGAAAGAAACATGGAAAGAAAACAAATGAAATATCAAAAGCATTATCAAAAATTTCACCTGAAAAAATAATCTCTGAACTCTCGAAGAACTCATTAAATGTTAAAATAAAAGGTGAACGAGTAAGATTAACTAATAAAGACATATTTGTTGAAAGAAAATTACCTAAAGGCTTACGTGGAATTTCAAGATCAAGATATATATTATATTTGGATGCTACTGAAAACAATGAAATGTTAACAATGGGTTACACTCGAGAATTAACTCGAAAAATTCAAGATTTAAGAAAAAATTCAAGATTAAGGAAGTCAGATAAAATTGAAGTCCAAATTAATTCCAATAAAGAATTAGATATAACTTCTGCAGAAATTAAAAAGAAAACTAATGCAACTAATATCAATTTGATTATCAAAAATCCAAAAAATCCAAATTTGGTAGTTAAAAATATAAATTTCTTAGTAAAAATAAGAAAGAATTAGCTTTATAAAGGAGCATTTATATATCTTTCCCACGATAGAAAAACATGACACCGAAAGTCGATAAAAGAGTTTGGTCAAAAACACAGAATGTTGTAGTTTCAGCCAATATTTTTGCAAAGTTACCTTTAGAAAAACTTGCAGTTTTACTTGATAATTCAGATTACACTCCTGAAACATTTCCAGGATTAATCTACAAAGTTGAAGATGAGAAATTCTCCTTCAACAAAGCAAGTTATTTATTATTCAGCTCAGGGAGAGTAATTTGTACCGGAACAAAATCGATAAAGCATGCAAGATCCGCAGTACATCACGTTAT
Source organism: Candidatus Woesearchaeota archaeon (assembly GCA_018698915.1). Classification (GTDB taxonomy): domain Archaea; phylum Nanobdellota; class Nanobdellia; order UBA10117; family ARS21; genus JAAZWY01. The sequence continues at coordinate 19,314 of JABIPN010000035.1, read as the reverse complement.
TGAAGATCTAAAAGAAGTTGGAATCGAAATTACAAAGAAACCTGAAATCAAAGTACAAAATATGGTGGCATCGGGCTCAGTTGGTGGAAGACTTAATCTTAATGAAATTGTTTTCCTATTTGACAATACTGAATACGAACCAGAACAATTCCCAGGACTTGTTTACAAACTAAAAGGTGAGGAAGTTCTTCAAAACATAACCTTCTTGTTATTTGGAACTGGAAAAATTGTTATTACTGGAGCAAAATCTGAAAAACAAATAAAGGACTCAGTAAAATTCTTAAGAGCGCAACTTATTGATGTTGGCGAACTTGAAAAGTAACTCGACTAGATAAATTCTTTTTAATTAAAATTGTAGAGTTTGTATTCTAGCATGGAATCTAAAACTTTGACTAAATACAGGACATTTTTGGAGAAATATTACAAGAAAGAACTTTTAGATGTTGCACAAAAAGGTGAAAAAAGTCTACAGATTGATTGGCAAAATATATCTAAATATGATCCTACTCTAGCCGAAAATATTCTAACATCTCCAAATGAAAGTCTAGAATATATTAATGGTGCAATTTCTGAAGAAGAACTCGGGGATTTGAAAAACTCAATTAAGGCCAGAATTGTTAATCTTCCTCCCTCTCAAAAACTAAGAATTCGTGATTTGAGAAGTAGAAATTTAGGACAGTTAATTACTTGTAATGCTCTAATAAGACAAGCATCGGATATCCGTCCAATGATAACTGTTGCAACTTTTGAATGTCCAAAATGTGGTACTCAAAGTAAAATTGAACAACATGAAACAAAGTTGGCCGAGCCAGGTTTATGCGGACAATGTAGACATAAAGGAAGATTCAAAATGGTAGAAAAAAATCTTAGTGATGTTCAACAATTAGTTGTAGAAGAACCTCCAGAGTCATTAGAAGGTGGTGCACAACCTAAAAGAATCAGATGTATTCTTCATGATGATTTGCTGGAACCTAAACTAGAACGAAATCGTTTTCCTGGAAACAAAATTAAAATTGTTGGTTTAGTTAAAGAAGTGGCAATAACTACAAGAACGGGTGCACAATCAACAAAATTTGATATTATTTTAGAAGCAAATTCCGTCGAATCGATGGAAGAAGAATTTGAAGAACTTGATGTAAGTAATGAAGAACAAAAAAAGATACTAGCGTTAGCAAAAGATCCAAATATTTATGAGAAACTAATACAATCAATTGCGCCAGTGATTTATGGTTATAACGAAATAAAAGAAAGTATTGTACTACAACTTTTTGGAGGTGTAAGAAAGGTAAAAAATGACGGTACTGAATTACGAGGAGACATACATGTTTTATTAATGGGTGATCCTGGTGCAGGTAAATCTATTTTATTAAGATATATTGCAAATTTAGCACCAAAAGCAAGATATGTAGCAGGACGTGGAGCTTCCGGAGCAGGACTTACGGCTGCAGTTGTAAAGGATGAATTTCTTGGAGGTTGGGCACTTGAAGCAGGAACTTTGGTTCTAGCAAATAAAGGTATGGCTTGTATTGACGAGCTAGATAAAATTTCTCATGATGATCGTAGTGCAATGCACGAAGCAATGGAACAACAAACCGTTTCAATATCTAAAGCAAATATCCAAGCAACTCTGCTCTCACAAACTTCAGTTCTTGCAGCAGCAAATCCGAAATATGGACGTTTCGATCCTTATCAACCACCACCAACACAAATTGATTTACCTCCAACATTAATTAATCGATTTGATTTAATGTTTGTTATTCGAGATATACCGAATATAGAAAATGATGGACGAATCGCGACACACGTACTTAAATTACAAGGAGATATTGAATCAGCACAAAGTGAAATTGAACATGCCCTATTAAGAAAATATATTGCCTATGCAAAACAAACTTGTTTTCCAAAACTCGGAAAAGAACCTCAAAAAATAATCAGAGATTATTATGTTAAAATTAGAAGTACCGCCGCAGGAGATGATGGAATAAAAAGTATTCCTATATCTGCACGTCAACTTCAGGCAATAATTCGTTTAGCAGAAGCATCAGCAAGAATAAGACTTTCAAAAAACGTAACGAAGGCTGATGCAGAAAGAGCAATCCGTCTTGTAGAAGAAACTCTAAAACAACTTGGAACAGACCCTGAAACTGGAAAAATTGATATTGATAGAATTACTACTGGAATAACTGCAACTGATCGAAGCAGAATTTCAAATATTAAACAAACTATGTCTGAGTTAGAATCTCAATTCGGAAAACAAATTCCAAAAGAAGATTTAATTAAAGCACTTGAAGATAAAGGAATGACAAAGGAACGAATAGAAAGTGAACTTGACAGACTTAAGAAAAATGGTGAAATATTTGAACCTCGAAACGGTGTATTACAGAAGGGATAAGACTAAATTAAACAAGAATATTTAAACTAAAACGGGAGTTAAAAAATATGGCAATAAAACGTTCAACAGCATATAGAGTAAGAATTTCTAGCTTGATTAATGGTGAATTTCTTAGACAAGAAGGTTTTAACCCAAGTTATATTATCATTAACAAAAATCAAGTATCTCGTATTAATATTATTGCAACAATAGTTAGTAAATATTTAACTGAAGATGGAAATTACTGTGCATTAACACTAGATGATGGGTCTGAAACCATTCGAGCAAAGGCTTTTGGCGCAGATGTTGTAAAAATCAAAGAATCAACAGTCGGTTCATTGGTTAGATTTATTGGAAAAGTTAAAGAATATAATGATGAAATCTATTTAATTCCTGAAGTAATTAAAGAAAATATAGATCCAAATTGGTTACTTATTGATTTAGTTGAACTTGGAAAACCAGAATTTATTGAAGATAATTCGATTTCAGTAAATATAAAGAAAGACAAACTTGAAGTTATAGAGATTAAAGATAGTAATAATCCAAATCTGCAAATAATTAAATTAATAAAATCTTATGATTCTGGCGAGGGCACCCCCGTAGCTGATGTTATTAAAAATTCAAAACTAGATGAAATTGAAGCAAAAACAATTATTGTTAGCTTACTGAAATCTGGAGAAATATTTGAACCAAAAAAGGGAATTCTAAAATTGCTTGAGTAATTAAGCTAAAAATTTAAAAACTAATAAAGTATTTACTAAAAAATGACATTCAAATTAAATTTTGATAAAACTTCTGAAGAAGAAAATAGATTAAGCTTAGTCTACGAGCTTGAAGGTAAATTACCTGTTGATGGATATAGAATACAGCCGATTGAATTTGATTTTGAGAATCGAAATTTTAACGTAAAGTATTCAATAACTGGAAATTTTGTTGTTAACACAGATTTAGATTATTTACAAACAATGAATAATAGAACAAAAGGACTCCTACCTACAACTACTACTTCTATAGAACGGCTGAATGTTAAATTAAACAAACAAATTTATGTCGAAGTTAAGAGAATGTTGAATCTTTTAAATAATCCTCCTTCAACGCTCGATAATTTATCTGATTGATATTATGAAAACTCGATGTAAATGGCTTGATTTAACAAAAGAAGAGTATATCAAATATCATGATAAAGATTGGGGTGTTCAAGAACACAACGATCGTAAACTTTTTGCTAAACTTATTTTAGATGGTGCACAAGCAGGACTTTCCTGGTATACTATTTTAAGAAAACGAGATAATTATCGAAAGGCATTTGATAATTGGGATTATAAAAAAATTGCAAAATATGATTCTAACAAAGAACTGGAATTGTTAAAGAATGAGGGAATTGTTAGAAACAAATTAAAAATAAAATCTGCAATTAAAAATGCTCAAACATTTATTAAAATTCGAGAAGAATTTGGAAGTTTTGATAATTATCTTTGGGGTTTTGTTAACTATAAACAAATTATAAATAAATTTAAATCCGTAGATGAAATTCCTTCCAAAACTGAACTATCTGATAAAATTAGTAAAGATTTGAAAAAGCGCGGGATGAATTTTGTAGGCTCTACAATCATTTATGCATTCATGCAAGCTGTTGGAATGGTTAATGATCATCAAGTTGATTGTTTTAGATATAAAGAAGTTCAATAATACAGCTCTAATTCAAAACCTTCTTAAATGCCTCAAGAAACTCAAAAACATGGCTTGGAACTATACTTATGATCAATTGCTAAAGAAAGCATATTCATCTATTCCTAAAACTTCAAAAGAAACAAGTAGATTTGAAGTTCCAACAATTTCTGGAGGATTTGAAGGAAATAGAACTCACGTATCAAATCTTAAACAAATTGCTTCAAAATTAGGACGCGATATAAATCATTTAATGAAATTTTTATTGAAAGATTTAGCAACAACTGGTGAATGGAAGGGTAATAATTTCTACTTTGTAGGTAAGTTCAACTCTAGAATGTTAAATGAAAAAGTTGCAAAATATGTTAAAGAATTTGTAACATGCAATCAATGTGAAAAACCCGATACTGAAATACATAAAGAAAAAGGTATAACGTTCAAACAATGTCAAGCTTGCGGAGCTAGAAGTTCAACAAGATCATTAAAATAAAATGTTTTACTACAAAATACACAAAACAGAGTTTGGAACATTAATTGCAGTTTGTGATAACGAATTGAGCGGTAAAACTTTACAAAATAAAAAATTAGAAATATTCGTTAATCCTCGTTTTTATGGTAATGAACAAATCGGAGAAGAAATTATGGAATTAATAAATAATTCAAATGATGGAAATGTTATTGGAAATAATATTGTTAATCTTCTTTTGAAAAACAGAGTCATTACAAAAAATAACGTAATAAAAATTAATGGAATTGCTTATGCACAATTCTCAGTATTATAATAACATTGGCATAATTTTGAGAGTGGTATAAATTCCTACAAAAGCACCAACAATTATTTGATTGTAAGTGTGTCCCACAACATGTTCAAATTTTGTCCAGGCATCTTCCTTAAAATCAAAAACAACATCAAACATTTCATTAATATATTCCGAAGCCTTATCAAAATGAAATTTTAGATCAACAACTGTCTGTATTACAATGAGTGTAGTAACTACTGCTAGCATGAACAAATTTGTAACTCCGCCATCCAAAATATAAATTGCAGTGGTAGCAGAAGCCATAAACGCAGTATGTGAACTAGGCATACCTGCTTTGTTTCCATAACCTTTCCAAAAAACCTCAAGCGTAAGTTTTCTAAATCTAATTGAAACCAAAATCATTTTTATAAGTTGAGACAGTGCTCCCGAAATTAAACTAACTACCAATATTGGATGAATTAAAATTTCAAGAAATACATTCATAAAATTATTATGAGATATTAATTTATAAGGATTCCGAGATATTTATAAATAGATAATTTTGAACAGGTTCATAGCCCCGTAGTGTAGCGGTCAATCATCTCCGGTTCTGGGCCAGAGGACCCCGGTTCAAATCCGGGCGGGGCTAGATTTATATTAATCAAATAGTTACAAAATACATGAAAAAACTCCTGTTATTGTTATTACTTATCCCTACAGTTCTAAGCGCAAGCTATATCGCATCAGATCAAGTAACTTTAGCTGAAGGAGAATCTATAGTACTTGCAGGAAGAAATATTACCTTATTAGATGTTTTGTCAGAAACACAGATTAGAGTTGATGTTGATAACAACGGGGAAATCTTAGATCTCTACGAAAATAAATCAATAGATAAAGTAAATATTACGGTTAATGCAACAGTATATATCTCAGAACAAAAAACAAATTATGCTACTCTTTTGATTCATGTAATTCAAAGAATTGAATGTTATACTGATTTAGATTGTGATGATCAATTAAAATCTACAATTGATTCTTGTATGGAAAGCATAAACAAATGTTCATATGAAACTATTGCTTCCTGTACTGACAATGATGGTTATTGTCCCGAATTCTGCAGTAAACTAACAGATTATGATTGTGTATTGCAAGATAAATGTGAACGCGATTCAGAATGTGATGATGACAATCCCGGAACTACAGATAGTTGTGATGGATCCTATAATGAACAAGCTAGTTGTAGATATGAACCAATTACTGATTGTAAATCTGGTGATAATTTTTGCCCACTAGGTTGTAAAAATGACCAAAAACTTTACGGAACAATTCATGATGCTGATTGTTCAATAGATAATACTTGTTTAACTCATTTAGATTGTGTTGACGATGATGATGCGACAATTGATTTGTGTTCAGGCGATGGTACAATAGTTCGAACATGTTTAAATGAACTTACTGTTGAATGTAAAAGTAATGATAATTATTGTCCAGCGGGTTGTTTTCTTCCTGATGATCCTGACTGTTATATAAAAACTGAAGAATCTAAAATTAAAGAAACAACTAAAACTCTTAGTACTTGTTTAAATGAAGGAGCTATAGAAAACAAATATTTTTGTGATGGTAAAACTTGGAAACCTCAAAAAGCAGGTGGTACTTCATGTATTGGAGACTATCAATGTCAGTTAGGTGCGTGTAAATCTGACAATACTTGTTTATTGAAATCAGATATTTCAGAGCAACGCAAAAAATTATTAACTTCAATGGCTATTGCCGGATTATTAGCATTAATTGGAACATATCTCTATTATATATTCAAAATAAAAAATAAATTCTGAATAACAATCTTTAAAAGTTTAAAGAACTCGATAATATCACAATGATGATTGTTGGAGACAAAATTACAAAAGTTGACGCCAAACGCGGAAAACTTAAACGAGGACTTAAAATTGAAACTAAACCTGAAATCACAAAAATTTCAAGTGAAGAGATTTTTGCTGCAGGTGAAAAGAAAGAAGGAGCATTAGTTGATTTTACTTTCAATATATCCTATGGAAAATCTGGACATATTAATCTTGAAGGTTCATTATTCATAACTGGTGAAGATGAAGAATTAAAACGACTTCAGAAGGAATGGAAAAAGGACAAAAAAATTAATGATAATGTATTCCCTTCCCTATTAAATCGAATCTTTGAAGTTGGTTTAATAACTGCAATTCCACTATCAAAAACACTTGGACTTCCAGTACCCTTACAATTACCACGAGTAAATCCTAAGCAGTAAAACAACTTCTGCTTAGTGATTACATTTTTTAGTAATAAAAACCACACTACGAAAGACTTGAAGAAACTGTTATATATCTTTCTCTATACAAGTAATTATGGCAATTTTATGGTGGAAAAAAGGAAAAAGTTTTGAAATATTTTTGAGGGATAAGCCCGTTGAACTGTTACTTTGTCTTACTAGGCAAAACACAAATAAATATCCTTCTATGTTAGCTAAGGAAGCACGATGCACATACTCACACACTGTTCACTTACTTCAAAAGATGGAACAACAAGGTCTAGTTCGATTTGAAAAGAAAGGTCGACTTAAGATTGTCCAACTAACTGGAAAGGGTGAAAAGGTTGCAAATAAGTTTGAAGATCTTGGCAAATTATTAATGTAAGAATTTCGGTTCTTACATTAACTCTTCTAAAGAATCTATAGTTCTTGACAAGTAAACTTTAGTTCCTACAATTTTTACATTACCGTAATATGTTTTTATTCTATCATTTAGAGCTACTTTTCCGGTAGATTCTGGATTATCCTTATTCCTAGTAAATTTTGGTAACTGAGCATAAATTGGCAGTCTTAATCCTAAGACTCTTAGTTCAGAAACTTTTGGCCAAAAAAGATCACGCTTATTACCTTCATCATCAATGCCTTTTCTAATTCTTCCAATCAAGTCATCCTTTGGTAATCTGTTTAACATACTATTTTTCGCCATATTTGGTTTATAAACCTTATCTTCTGTCAAGTTCTTTTGCATACTCACTTAGCCTTTCCGAACTCTGATTTATCACGAAAGGGATAACAAAATTTGAAACAATATTATCAATCTTTCCGAACTCAGTTATTCGATATCCTGCATGAATTTTTTCAATCAATTTCATATCTCTGAGCCGTTTAAGTTGTCTAGACACATTCGGAGCTGAAGCACCGTTCTTTCCTTCAAGTTCGTTGACAATAAACTCTACTTCCAAAGGTTTGTTTAGCTTTCGAGCTTTGACAAACAATTCAAATATATCTACAATAATATCTCTACTTTCTCCGGGTTGTAATAATCCAATTGACAAAAGAAATTTCCTAGAAAGTTCTCTATCATCCAGTCCAAAAGGTTGTTCATATTTACGCAAAGTTATCTCCTGCAACGGAATATCTCGAAGACTCTTCTTAACCATAATAATTCTAGCTCATGGAAGTATTTATTAATTTCTTTGATGAGACAAACTCATGAAATATTTAGTTACTGGTGGCGAAGGATTTATTGGAAGTAAAATTGTTCAAAGATTGAATTGTGAATCTTATGATAAAAAATCAGGTCAAGACATTCTACATTATGCTAATTTTTCCGAAGCTCTAAACGGCATAGCTGTTGTATTCCACACTGCAGCCAAGATTAGTGTTCCAGAAAGCCAAGAAAAACCAGACGAGTATTATGAAGTAAATGTTGTAGGTACTGATAACCTTGCACAGTTAAAGGCTCTAAACACAAAAATAATATTCTCAAGTAGTGCAGCAGTTTATGGAGAATATGATCGAAAAGTTGCTGAAGATGATAATTTAAATCCTGAATCTAATTATGCTCAAAACAAAATTGATGGAGAAAATAAAATTAGTAAATGGAAAGGAATCTCTCTAAGATATTTCAATGTTTATGGTCCGGGGCAAAGCACAGAATATGCAGGAGTTATCTCCATTTTTATCAAAAAAGCGCTAGCAGGAGAACCATTAATCATATATGGTGAGGGTAATCAATCGCGCGATTTTGTATATATAGATGATATTGTGGATGCAAATATTGCTGCAATGAACTATTCAGGATCAGATAAAATATTCAATATTGGATCAGGAAATAGTATAAAACTAATCGATTTAGCTAAATTAATCATTAAATTGTGTGACTCTGATTCTGAAATTATATTAAGAAAAACACGTTACGGAGACCTATTTTACTCCTGTGCAGACATTTCAAAAGCCAAAACTGAGCTAAATTGGACTCCAAAAACTGACTTAGAAGTTGGTTTGAAAAAAACTATTGAATTTTACAAATAATTTTTTACCTATTTATTGTTAATATTGAAAATAAATAAGATTCTTAATTAATTTCTTTCAATATTGAAATTAAATATGTTAATTTTTGCATTTTTTACTTATTTTTTAGATCCTAAATACTTCAAATTCTTATTAAAACTTTTAAGAAATTATTAAAATTTATATATATTATTTACAATATTGAAAATAATTAAAGTAAATTTGAGAAATTTTTCAAAATACCAAAATTTGCAAAAATATCCCACCTATTTTCCAAAAACTCACTTTCTAAATTCTGAGTGCGTTTAATGTATGTTATGCGAACTAGAGTTTATTCAGAGATAATCCTTATTAATCTCTGATCCCCTACTACTACATGTCCAAACAAGAACTATACAACTACTTGTCCGACTGGATAAAGCAAATAGAGTTATTTAGATTGAAGCGAGTTAGTAACTACAATAAACATTTTGCAAGAACTCATATGAATAGAGTACATCAGTTAGAAAAAGAAGTATTTAGAAACCTCAGAGCAATTCCAGGATCAGAACATGACCAATATATACAAATTAATAAGTTGTTAATTGAATCTGAACATATTCTCGATAGAAAAACTGAACATCATGGTAAAGAATCTTTGAAAGCTGCCAAGGATTTTTTTACAAGAATTACTCCGCCTTAAACGCTTTACGAGACCCCTATTTTCGCCTCAAGGGTAGGGTAAATTAGCAAAATATAGGGTAGAAAAAGGGCTAATTTATTAACATTAAACGCAATTAATAATATGCTCCATCGATTAGAATCTGAATTAAAAATTCGAGGTTTTTCTGCAGATACAATCAAAGCTTACTTATTCCATAACCGAAAATTTGATGAAACTCTAAAAAAGCACCCAAAAGAAGTTACTCAAAGAGAGATAAAGGAGTACTTGGGCACTCTTATTTCTCAAAAAAGATACTCTCTGGCATCGATCGCATTAGTTAGAGCCTCATTGATATTCTATCATAACGAAGTTCTAGGAAAAAACATCAAAATTAAGGCGCCGAAGATACCAAAAACATTACCTGTGGTACTCACAAAGGAGGAGGTGAAGAGAATGATTCTATCTGCAACAGATCCAAAACATAAGCTAATGATTAAACTGCTTTATTCATCTGGTTTGCGCCTATCTGAACTGCAAAAGCTCAAAGTAAATGATTTAGAGTTGTCTCAGCATATCGGTTGGGTGCGTAAAGGTAAAGGACAGAAGGATCGGATGATTATACTGTCTGAAGACTTATGCAGGGACCTTCAAAAGTATATTACAAATGAGAACAAGTACCTCTTTCCGGGAAGGGATGAAGACAGGCCAATATCGGTAAGACAAATACAAAATATAGTGACAAAAATAGCAAAAGGTGCACAGATAAACAAGAACGTGCATGTACATACACTAAGGCATTCTTTTGCAACACATTTACTAGAAAACGGAACAGATATTAGAAAGATTCAAGTATTATTGGGACATTCTAATCTAAACACCACTCAAATATATACACATATTTCAAATAAAGAACTCAAACAAGTTCGTTCACCTTTGGATGAACTCTAAACACGTGTTTAACAACTACTTTATTCTAAAGAAAACGCTTTTCTCATCTAATCGTTTTGCTAAGAAACCCCAATTATGTAATTTATTCAATTTCAAACTTGAGTTTGATCTAGATATATTAAACTTCTGTGCAACAGTCTTTGCATCTACTTCGTTTTGAGCTTCAATTAGTTGAACAATCTGTTCTTCTTGGTTTGATAAATTTGCACGAGGAATAACAACTAAAGGAAGTTTATCATCCTTACGTCTAACGACAGGTCTCTTACGTTCTAAAGAACCAACTCTTTCATCTAAAATATCTAACTTATTGTTTATCTCATTCAAAGCATCATTAGTAGAATGTAATAGTTGTTCATTAATTATCTTTGCTTGAGTTAAAGGATGTTCACTTAGTTCTCCATAAATATCTTCCCAACTTCTGAGGACTTTGTGTTTATCTACTTCTTCCTTTTCTAGAGTTTTAGTTCTTTTCTTCCTTCTCAAAAGTTTTCTTAGTGCTTTTCTAATGACCATCTTCTGTTTAAACACGTTTAGACTTGTTCAACATCTGATTGGATGTGTTTAACATGTGTTTAACAATAGTTTAACTCGTCTGAACAATAAAAACCTTACTAAATCTGAAAAAATAAAAAAATTTATTCTGGATCTCGAATTTCTTCTCGAATTTTCTTGACTTTCAATATCTTATTTTTAATATTAGTTAGTGACTGCTTCAAAAGCCGTTGATGCTCATGAATTGGACCTTCTTTTGCAATTAATTTAGTTAATCTATCTCTAATATTGTCTTCTTTTGCCTTTAGACCAAGTAAGTCCTTTCTGGACCTATTAAGACGGCCTTGTAACTTAGTTTTACCAGAAGTGAGTCTTCTAAGTTCTTTACCAATATCAGATATTGCTGCAGTCAAATAATTCTCGTTCTTTCGCTTAGTTACTCTTCTTTTAGTAAGTTTAGGTTTAGAAGTAATTTTACGTGCCGAAGTGGGTCTTCGCCGAGAAGTCTTTCGCTTTGAAGTCCTAGAATTTGTTGATTCAGGTGGCCAAGCGGCACCAGATTGAACAGTAGAATCTCCAGCCATGATAGATAGTAAAGTATACAGTTGTTTATAACAGTTACTCCTCATTTCGGGCCTCGCTTTACCGAATCTCTTAGTTGTTTTATCTTTTCTTTTAACTTTTTAACTGCAAGATCATAGTTTTTCTTAGAAATAGCCCCCGCTAAATAGGCAGATCTTATGGAAGACAGCTTTTTCTCAACAAGCTCCACTTTTGCACGCGAAGCATGGTGTTTCTTAATGGAAAGTGAGTGTTTGGTATGAATCTTCTTCAAATTACTAAGATGTTTATGACTATTATGTATCAAAAAAATAAATAATCCAATAATTACTATAAATAATACATATATCCAATAACTGAACGATTTTTTCTCATCTAAAGAGAAAAGTGAGGAATCATAATCCGAACGATCAGCATATCTGGCCTCAACAAAGAGCATATAATCTCCTTTTGATAGGTATTCAGGTAAATAAAGTGATACTTCTTCATCAAATAATGCGTCTACTTTGATATTTTTGGTAGATTCAAACACTTTTTGATTGTCTTTTGAAAATAGTATAAAAATTAATTCAGTTTGTTTCGTAATTTCCGAATTATCTTCAGTTATTTTAACATTTACTAACGCATCTTTTCCTGCAAAATACACATCTGACTTCATTCTTATTTCAAAGCTATCAAATGCTGCATTATCTGCTAACAGCTGAGTAACAGGTAAAAAAAGAGAGGCTTCTGGAGCTTGAAATTCAATAAGTCCGTAAGAATTTCTAGAATTATCAACTTTAACCTCTAAATTATAAGTGTCTCTTATTTCAACTTGTTTCTCTCCACTCAAAAAATCAGGATAATTAATAATTAAGAACAATGATTCAGGACCTTCATTGATAATTTCAAGATTAAAGTAAGAATTATCCTCTAATGTAATATCGACTTCAGAAAGTGAGAATTTATTAGAATATACTACTGGTAATTCTGATTCAACAAATCCAGTTTCATCAAAAACAGGATGATGGGCTGAAACTAGGGGTATTAATAACAACAAAATAAATAATTTACGCATAGGAAAAATAGCTATCTGAATTATAAAAACCTATCTTGATTTTGGCTTGTGTTTCTTAGCTCGATAATGTACATATAATAAGAAAATTGCTGAAATTATTAGTATAATAATCGATAGTTGTATTACAAAATCATCTAAAAGTGAGAATCTAGAACGAACATCAAACGTCTTAGAGGCTAAACCTGAAACTTCTCCTTGATCAATTAATACTGACAAAACATATCTACCCGGAGCTATATTTGTTGGTAAAGTAATATATTTAGTGAACGGCTCACTATTAAATTGAGTTTCAACAATTTCAGAATAAACTACTTGATTTTCTGAATCTAAAAGTGAGTATTCAACATCTAAAAGTGAGAATCCTCGTTCATAAAATGAAGATAAATCCACTTTTGGTGATAAATCTTGTCCCGGATATACTGCGCGCATATCAAATTGTCCAGCAAATGGTGCAAATGAAGATTTATTCCCTTGTAAAGTAAGTCCAATTTCTAAGTCTGAATATTCTGATCTAACTTCTACAATAACACTAATTAATTTAGCTTCAACATCAATACTGCCTGAATAGACTCCAATACGTATATCTTCGGGAACTTTAAAATCAATACCAATTACTTCTTTACTCTTCGCTTCGATAAATACGTTTGTAGGTATAACGGCCAAACTTGCTATACCTCTTAAAGATAATCTGAAATTTCGAGGAATACTTTTAAAATTTGAAATTGTAAAAGTTTTTACAGCAGTCTGACCTTCAGTTAATTTAATATTAATAATTTCGGGTTCTATCTTAAATGTTGGTGCTAAGAAAAAAGCTGCACCTCCTCCCGAACCAGATTCGCAAGATGCATCCTCATCACAATAATATCCGCTAGCACACTCATCATTTGATGAACAAGAGTCATAACATGCATAATCACTAGTATCACAAGCATAACCCTCTGAACAATCACTATCATAATTACATTCTATTTCATCACAAGTATTTGAAGAACTACAAAAATATCCACTAGCACATTGAGAATTACTTGAACATGAATCATAACATTGATCAGTACCAGTATTACAACTATATCCGCTAGAACAATCACTATCTTCTGAACATTCAGCTGCTGCACCTCCTGCACCTCCTGCACCGCCACCTCCAGCACCTCCTGCACCGCCACCAGCTCCGCCAGCTGAAACTTCATTTACTGTAATAGTAAAAGTACTATTTGTTGAATTCGTGGCATCAGCACAAGAAATTATACACGTAGAATTACCATAAAAACTACTTGCAGGAGTAATATTTAATTGAACTCCTGAGACTGAACAATCAACTGCAGAAGTATTTTCACTAGCTACTGAAAAAGTTGGAGTGGTTCCATCGGCATCAGTACATTGACCATTTCCAAGAAGAGTCATATTTGCATCTACTGTAGACACACTCGCATCTTGATTTACTGTAACATTAGAAATGGATTGATTCCAAATTGGTGTATTTCCAGCATCAACACTTATTGAAAAAGTTCCTGAAGCAAAAGGATCGATTATTGTAAAGGCATCAAAAATACTAAGGGCGAATACACTAGGTAATAGTACCAAACTTAAAATCAAAAGTAATTTACGCATATAATTCAAAGTTTCCAATGATTAATAAATTTAGTTACGCTTGCGCCTAATGAAGAAAAGTATTAAAATCGCAATAATAAACAATCCCAATGCAATTGAAGTAAAGGTGATTCCTATTTCGGGTATATCTTCTTTAATTGGAGCATCAGTTGTATTAATTGCTAATTGTTGTCCAACTCTAACACTAAATGCACCATTCCTAGCTTCAGGAAGTGATTCCTCTGCATAAATATAAGTGGAACTGGTTTTACTTGGATCTACAAAATAAACTGTTTTGAAAGTGTAATTAACGCATTCAGAATATTTAGTTGAAATAAAATGATTTTTATCGAATTCAAAATCAGTAATCAAATAATCATCCGATATGCTTAAAGTGATATTCATGCCTTCAGCATCATTTATGCACGCGTATCCTTTATAAGTTCCTCCAGAAACAAAATCATATTCTACGATGCCCGGGGAAACACCTAATGCTAAAACTCCAGGTAATAACAAAAGCGTCAATAAATATCTCATTATGGTCTTTCAGTACAATTAAGAGTTATTGTTGCTTTCTTTACTCCAGCTGTTGCGTCTGCAGGAATACTTACATTGAAGTCAATTCTAATTGTATCGTTTGTTGAAAAATATGTGAAATTATCTGCGATAAGTATTGAAGCTGTGCTAACATTTGTCCAACTCCCATAGTCGGTTCCATTATTAGTTATTATATCAACTCCAGTTTCGACATCAGCCCCAACTCCTGCACTTACATTGAAAAGAAATAGTGGTCCTGATCCAGGGAATAGTGTTGTATTTGATGCGTTGCTGACTATATCAACTCTTAGATCTACATTTCCCGTATTATTTAATACAAGTCCAGTTCCTGTCGATCCTGCATAATCTGCAGTGGTAGTTGTAGATCCTGCTGCAATAGAACCAATGGTTGCATTTTGATCAATATTACAACCAACTCCGCCAGATACGGTTATATCAAACGTTCCTGTGGCTTTTCCTAAAAAACTAAAATCATATAGCTGAAGAACAAAAATAGCTGCAACTACTAAAGCAAGTGCGCCAATTACTGCGTACTCATTATTATTGATGCGCTTCGTCTGCGCCAGTTTCCGTGATTTCTTCACCATTACTTAATTCGCCTTCAACAACTTCAATAGAAAAAGAACCAGTTCCGCTTTGAGATGGAAGCGGTAACTCTGAATTAAAACTATCTGCAACCATATATATTCCCAATCCTCCAGCAACTACTAAAAGCACCAAACCTGCTGTCATTATTTTTCTATTTGAGGAGTCGATATTCATAATAGATTAGAACTTACTTTCTATTTAAAGATTTCTTAAAACAAAACACTAAGCGCAATCCGTTCCTGCTCTTACTGCTTTAAATTCAGCAGTATTATTATATGTTCCCGGAACTGTTGCATCGGGTACTGTTAACCAGAATCTGAAGAACGTTGCATTTCCAGCACCCAAATTATGAGTTGCATTCCGATATACTGAAGTATTCATTTCAGTTCTTGTGCTGAAGCTAGGTGTGCTGGAGGTATTGGTAGTTGAAGCATTAAATGTCATATTTCCGATTCCAATTATATTGCTTGGACTTGAATGTATTTTCAGATCAGTATTTGCCTTTACACAAATCGAGATATCTGTATTGGAATCAGCAGATAGATTCAAGGCATATCCTGTTCCGGAATTATCATAGTTTACTGTAGCATTATTATTCTGAGTATTATGTGTAATCGTACCGAAATCAATTCCGCTACTGAAGTCTGTAGACTCTGCTAACGCATAATAATAAATAATGTTTGCAGTTGCTGTAGTTCCAACAGATTGTGATGTAGCAAATCCAGTTATTCCTGAATCAATTGTGAATGGCATTGATATTGCTAACATCACCATTACTGATAATACTGCGGTTTTAACAATTGCTGATTTCTTTAGCTCTTGCCTTCTTATTACATTTCTTATTGCATGATCTCGATGATTCAAAGACTCAATCTTTCTTCTGTGTTGTTTCTCAAGTCCATCAATTGTTCTATTTCCAAGCAAAGATTCAAATTTTTCCGAATAATCAAAGTGATTTATCTCAGATTGTTTATATTGTTTATTCAGCACATATACTTTTTCTGCAAACTTCTTTCTTCTATTGTAAAGCTCAGATCTAAGCTTAGCAATATGATTCAATTCTTTCTTCAATCGATAAATATTACTCACTAGCTTCCACCTCCTCAATTAATAATTCGCAGTTCCAACTTCCAAAGAATTTTTTAATTTCTGCTAACTTTTTTATGGATACAAATAGTGCTGTTTTTGCCAAAATTTCTTTATCCCTCAAGAAGCCTTCAGAACTGCCTCGCCCATGTACTGCATAGACGAATTTTACACGCTCAGTCGAATTCATATGGGTGGTAGAATAACGAATTAACGCATGTGTTGGTTTGTTAGAAGATTTGATCTTCTTAATATAAAATTTACAGTTCCATTCTTTCAGAAACTGTTCAATCTCTTCAAACTGCGCAGGAAGAACACTTAGAACGGATTTTGCAAAAAATACCGATTGAGTAGTATCTAAAATTCCTGGCTTACCGTTCCGGCCCTTCAAAGCGTAAAAAAACTTTACACGTTCAGTAGGAGTCAAGTGACTAGAAGAATATACGTAAATCTGTCTATTCTTGATTGATTTATTCAATCTACCACCCAACTGTTAACAATATTAACATCTTGGTTTATATAACTTATCTTTGTTAACAATGTTAACACATATAAAAAAGGTTTACATATCTTCTTTTAGAAGCTCTAAATACTCACGTAAAGAATTATATTGTCTCAGAAGTTCAGGATTGCGTTCTCCTGCTGCGATTCTAACATGTAATTTCATCAATTCACTATATTTTTTCATATAAATCTCTCTCAAAGTATGCGATTCAATCGGATGATCTCGTTTCTGTTTCTTCTTATTTAATAACATGAAATAAACGATTCCTGCTAAACTGAAAATAAATATCAAACCCAAACTGATATTTTTAAACGAATTTCCTGTTGATGCTGAAGCGGAACCAGTAATACCTTCATTACATACAACTTCAAGAGTAAGTGGTGCAGTAACTACTGTTGATGTTGCAGAACCAACACCACCAAGTGAATTTTCTTTCTTTTCTCTGGCAATAACAGTTCCTTCAAAAACTTTAGTATCCTCGCAATTATCTAATGTTTTTCTGGGGATATCAAAGCAAACTTTAACTTGAATTGCATCTCCGCTACTTGTTCCTCCAGGAATCTTTTTACTGTAGACCTTTTTAATAAATTGCTCCAACTCTCCATCTGCAGTTAGTTCAGCAACAACAGACTCATCCCACGGATTATAAATACCATAATTTAGACAAGTTTCCTTTCCTTCTCCAACGTTAGTATATTCAATACCATATTTAATCCCAACACCTTTCAGCGCAATAACTGGACTAAATAAAACTGTAAAAATAATCATCAATGCCAAAAACTTCTTCATATTTTTAGTTATCATTTTCTACTTTTAGCTTTTCGCTTTTCCTCCGAAATTAAATATTCAAATCCATGACTACGATTTGCAAAAAGATAATCATTGATACTGGAATCTATTTTCTTAAGCAATCTTCTTTCAATACTTATTGTAATTCTCTCTTTCATTTTATGAAGCTGTTGCAGCAATAGTAACGGTATTTGTATAGTTTCCTGCTGCTTGACGCGTAGGAACTGTTAGGAAAAACTTCAACCAAGTTACTGATTTATTTACTAATTCATTACCAATAAATGACGCAGCTGTAGTAATTGATTTGTTGAAACCGGGAACGGTGCTATCTGAATTATTATAACTGTAATTAAAATTAGCCAGTGGAATTGTATTTCCGCCACTAGTTAATGCAGAATCTGCTTTAATTGTTAAATTTACCGAAGTATGATTTGCACTAACATTAATATGATAGCCTGTTATGCCCGTTCCGTTATTATTATGAGCTTTCCATTCTAATCCGGTTGTATTTGAAACAGTCCAACCCAAATTATTAGATAAATTCGTAGACAGAGCAATAGATATAGATTTCTCAAGACCACCTCCACCAAATAATGAGAAAGTTTTCAATGTTGCTGAGATAATATTAGTTGCCATATTAACTGTTGCTCCTGTAACTTCGCTCCAAGCACTTCCTGTATATCTGAAAATCTTGATAGTACTTTCAGAAACATCATTAACATCTTCGTCACGATAAGAAATATTTATATCAACTGAAGACGTTCCGGCAGATGCAGTAATATTCGCATAAGATGAAACATTTTTGAAATTTCCTGAGTCTACAATGAAACTAGAAATTGGATGTATTACAACATTAGATCCATTAACATGAGTTATATTAGTTCCGTTAATAGATGCATTAATTATATTTCCGTTATGAAGTGAAATATTCCAGTAAGATTGTGTTGAGCATAATTGTACAGATCTATTCAAAAATAATTTAGCTCCTCCACTAACATTGTAAACTCCAATCGGACAAAATAATTGATTAACTGTGGCATTCCCAAATTGTCTAGCATTATTTCCACTACTAACATTTAATCTATCGAAGGAATTATCTCCTGGATTGAAAACACTTGTTCCACCTAAAACCAACTTTGAAGTTCCAGAAGTATAAGTTCCGCCCGTCATATTTGCATTACCATTTATTGTTATAACTGACGAGCCTGCATTAATCGTTCCATCCAAATCTATGTTCGGTGCAGTCACGGCATTATTACTTGTAGTTAAAGTTCCGGTAACCAAAAATACATTATCAATGGTAACTGCAGTTCCCAACGTTGTGGTTCCAGTTTCAACCGTTAAGTTATAGAAATTTGCTCCAGTTATTGAAAGGGTGCCGGTTCCATTTGAAACAAAATGTGAACTTGCCATAGTAAGTGTTCCTT
>JABIPN010000034.1 GCA_018698915.1 Candidatus Woesearchaeota archaeon | reverse complement strand
TCATGTGCCATTAGAATTTAATTTCCTTCCTATTAACATAATCCTTGCTTTTATTTAAACTATTTTCTTCAATTTCTGATTGAACAGAATCTCGAGAATCATAAATTTCATCATTTTTAGCACTTTCATAAAATCCTTCAGCGTTATATAAATCAGATTCTTTGTTCGGATCATAATTTACATCAAGTTTCTTAACATCAGAGTCAGTAAGCGTGCTGTCTTCTCTAGCTATTTCCTCAATACTTCTTTCTTTCTTTTCAGGTTCAATAGTTTTCTTATTAACCAAATGCTCAAGTGAATTTTTTGGTAATTTTGGAACTGAATCGGAACGAGAAAAAGAATTAATAGATTCAGATTCTGCCTTCAAAAGCAAATCTTTAATTTCCTTTTTTATATTTTTATCACCTGTTTGCAAAATAGCTTCTTTTAATTTTTTAACTCGCAGAAAAGGATTAAGTTCAGTAATATTTCCCCTCAGTTCAGACCACTCTTTTGGACCAATCATTTTAATTTCGCGTTAACATTCCATGTACAATCTTAAATGTATTAAATATTGTATCTGCATCATCTTTGGCAATACTCTTAGCAAGATCTTCTTCTTCAGATATTGCAGTCTTTTTAGCAGCAGATTCTAACTTACTCTTTTTACTAATTTTATTTTTCTTAGATTTCTTAAAATATGTCGGTAAAAAGATTTCAAAACTACCTACTCCTGGAAATACAAACGGTTTTTTACTCTCTGCTGGTTGTTCTTCCATCTTAGCATCAAGACCGTCAGCTTCTCTCAAATAACCTTCAAACTCAGCTTTGGAATCTGGACTGTCAAGCAATGCACTTAACGAAGCATCAACTCGTTTCAAAAGTTTCAAAGTATCAGTCTTTTTCTTTTCTTTATATGCATCAATTTCTTTCTGAGTCAAAACAAATGTCTTAAACGTTATTTCAACTCGACCAATATGCAAACTTCCTTTATGTTGTTCAGATTGAAATGCACTAACAGGTCTAGTTCTATGATGGAATTTTGTAACCATTACTGGATAAACGTGTTCAAATTCAGAATCGCGGGCTTTAATCTTTCTAACACCCATTAATTCAATATCAGCAATTGCACTCTCACTACCTTCCAAGAGTTGATGAGAATATTTTCCACTTAGATCTTGATTCAGTCTGCCAACATTTTCCAAGTAAGGTTTTGCCCAATCAGCATACATCTTAATTGTATTGAAATGCTGAGCAATATATTTAACATTAAAATAACGTCGAGTATTCAATTCCTCTTTTGTACGTTTTCGCCAACTAATGTATTGTCGTAATTTTCGTTTAAGAATTGTTTTAACTTGATTATTGGTTTGTAATTGTGCACCATCAACTGCTTTATCTACAGACTGAAGATCTTTTGGAGTTATCTTAAAGAAAAAATCAGGCAAAGTAACAAAACCAACTTGAGATGCCAAACCCAAAACCGAAGTTGGATTTTTAGCTCCACCCTCAACCAAATCAATCCACAAAGATTTTAGAGATATTTCTGCAGCAACATTTCCTGCATCTGCATCGCGATAATACCCAATTCTTTCATCAAGAATTTTCAATTCTTTAAATATACCAAGCATACTCTTAGTCATTCCACCAATTGTTCCCAAGAATTGAGCTGCTTTATCTTGCTGGATAGATTTTCGCTGTTCAATTAAGCCCCATTGTGCCGAACCAACGCTCGCAAATGAAGTATCTTGAATTTTATCAAGATTATAATGAAGATTCTTTTCCATAAAATCAGTAACCCAAAAATAATATTTCTCAATACCTTCTGCAAAGTTTTCATAATGAAGTTCCTTTTCGCCTGTTGGATCATTAAAAACGTCCATCAGTTTATTAATTTCAGCTTCATCCATCGATTCTGAAGCTTTAGTAGTTTTAGAGGGCATAATTTGAAATTACTCTGATAATATTAATACTTTACCAATAATTCATCTACACAAATTATTTAATGTTCTACAGCACACTACTCCATGGGACTTTTGGATAAAATCAATCCTTTAAAGAAAAAAGATGATGATTTTCCTCACTTTGATGAACAATTTGGAAAATCAGGAAGTACTTCAGTTCCAGGACCTTCTGCAGAAACAGAATTAGTTTCATCAGAACCAATGCCAACAATTGGAGCACCACCAGCATCAGTTGCACCACCACAAGATGATAGTAGACTCAATTCAATTCAAATAAGTATTCAAACAATTACTTCAACACTCCAGCAAATGCAAAGAAATCTCGATGATATGTCTAAAAGATTAGGAACAATTGAACAAAAAGTAAATACAAATCATCCTCAAAAAGCCACACCAACACCTGTAACTCCCTCAGCGCAAGTCAACCCATTTAATCCTCAGCCGCAGCCACAAGCACAACCACAACAAAGCGGATATAGTCAACCAACAGAACAAACTCCGACTAATACTCCTGAAGAAGACGACGGTGCAGGATGGCATTTCTAGAAGATTATTTTATTGAGCCATTTTCTGCAACATACGAATATAATATTGTAAATACTTTAACTTATGCACTTCTCGCATTTGGAGGTCTTTTCCTATTGTACAAATTACTTATTAAAAAGAAAATAGCAATTGATCAAAAACTAGCATATATGATAATACCTTACTTACTATTTGCCGCAATAGTAAGAGCTTACGTTGATAATAGTTTAATCCAAAAAACATTTTTCAGCGTAAGTCCAGGACTATATTTATTAACAACAGCAATATTTATTGCAGGAGTAATTTTAAACAAACCAAAATTTACTGGAATCGTTGCAGTTTTATATCTTCCAATAAAATATGGTCTACCTCAATTTCAAAATTTTAAATATCTAATTTTTATTTTATCAGTAGTATTTGTAGCAATATGGTTGAGCATAAAACTAGCAAAAAAATTAAGACAGAAATGGTTCAACAACAAACTAACAATCTTGGCATTCAGTGGACAACTTTTTGATGCAATTAATACTTCATTTATTTTACATTTATTTGGAGGATTTGAAAAACATGTTTTACCAAGATTCATTATTGAAAAAACAGGAACTCCTTTTTCATTTATTCCATTAAAGATTGCAATACTTTTACCGATATTATATTATTTGAATAAATCTAAAGAAAAGGAATTTTCAAAATTAATTTTAATAGCGGCATTTGCACTAGGTTTTGCTCAAGGATTAAGAAATTTAATTAATGTATTATTAATTTAAGCACATTCATCACAAATAAATTGCCCGTTAACAAAATGCAAATGTCCGTGTGAACCACAAGATTCACATTGACCGAATGCAGCAGGATGTCCAGCGGCACCTTTATCGCTAGCAGCCAAACGTTCAATAAAAGTATCTAACAAGTTAGGCGCATGAGCAACAATATCTTTGTTTGTTACAATTCCAATAAGTTTTCCATCATCAACAATTGGAATTTTTGAAATTCCGTGCTCGTGCATTTTTCTGGAAAGACTCAACAAATCTTCAAACTTTTCTCCAATTGCTTTCAAAGGAGATTGCATAACTGAATTAACTTTCAACTTACTAGGCTTTTTATCAAGAGCAATAACTCTAAGCATAATATCTCTTTCAGTCAATAAACCAACCAATTTACCATTTTCACAAACAGGAACACCACCAACACGGTGAACATTCATAAGTTTTGCAGCTTCCTTGATCGTCATATTTGGAGTAACAGTTACAACTTTGTGACTCATAAAGTCAATCGCTCTTAACCCTGATTTCATAAAAAAAGAATAAGATGCTTCATTTTAAATCTATTTATTCTCCAAGAAACAATTATATATTAACAGCAATAATTCCTAACATGACTCCTGAACAATATATTATTGTAAGTGTACTTGGAATCAGTTTGTTATCGTTTATAGGAGTATTTACCTTATCAATAAATAAAGTAACGCTCGATAAAATGTTATTATATTTAGTAGCATTTTCAGCAGGAGCATTAATTGGAGATTCATTTTTACATCTTCTTCCAGAGATTATTGGAGAAATTGGATTTGAAACTATAACTGCAGTATATGTAATTCTAGGATTACTATCAATGTTTATTGTTGAAAAATTAATTAGATGGCGTCATTGTCACCATAGCCCACACAAGCATACTCATGCTAAAATTGAACCTTTTGCAATGACAAGTTTAATTGGAGACGGAGTTCATAATTTTATCGACGGATTATTAATTGGAGCAAGTTATCTAGTAAGCATTCCCGTGGGTATTGCAACAACTGTCGCAATAGCACTTCACGAAATTCCACAAGAGATAGGAGACTTTGCAGTATTAACTCATGGTGGACTTTCAAGAAAACGAGCATTATTTCTAAATTTTCTTACAGCACTAACTGCAGTAATTGGCGCAGTTCTGGCAATATATCTTTCAGGTCAAATCACGGGACTGACGCACTTTCTAATTCCATTTGCAGCAGGACATTTCATTTACATTGCAACAGCAGATCTAATTCCAGAATTACATAAAGAAGATAATCTAGAAAAATCAACATTACAACTTCTTTGGTTTATTCTAGGAATTGGAATAATGTACGCACTTATTTTGATTGAATAAGAACTCTTAAAAACTCAAACTCGAAATCAAACTATGTTAATTGGTGTTGTAGGAAAACCAAATGTAGGAAAATCAACATTCTTTAGAGCCGCAACGCTGGCAGAAGCACTTATAGGAAACTATCCTTTTGCAACAATTGAAGCAAATCATGGAACTGCATTCGTTAAAATAAATGATGCAGCAAAAGATTTTGAAAGAGAATCAACTCCGCGAGAAGGATATGTTCATGGAAAATATAGATTTGTTCCAGTAGAATTAATTGACGTTGCAGGACTAGTTCCTGGAGCTTCAGAAGGAAAAGGAATGGGAAATAAATTTTTAGATGACTTGTCTTCAGCAGATGCACTAATTCATGTAATTGATATTTCAGGTTCAACAAATGAACGCGGAGAGTCTGTAGAAAAAGGATCATATAATCCAATTAATGATATTAAATTTCTTGAAGACGAATTAAATACTTGGATATTTCAATTGATGGATCGAGGCTGGGCAAAGTTTGCAAGACAGGCACAATTATCTGGAACTCCCTCCGATCGAGCAATCGCAGAACACTTTTCAGGAATAAAAATAAATCTGGGAATGGTAAAAAAAGCATTCTCAAGTTCAGGACTTTCAAACAAGTTAACTGATTGGTCTAAAGAAGATATGAAAAAGTTCTCAACAGAACTAAGAAAGCAAGCCAAACCAATAATAATCGCAGCAAATAAAATGGATGTTTCAACTTCAAAAGCAAATCTTGAAAGAATAAAAACTCAAACAGATAGTATTATAATTCCGAGTTCAGCAGAGTTTGAGTTAGCACTAAGAGAAGCAAATAAAGCAAAATTAATAGATTATATTCCTGGAGAAAACAAATTTAAAATTAAAGGAACGTTAAATGATAAACAAAAGGAAGCTCTTGCAAAAGTTAAGAAATTCTTAGAAACTAACGAATCAACCGGAGTTCAAGATATTTTAAACAAAATTGTATTTGATATTCTTGAATACATTGCAATTCATCCAGGAGGAGTTAGCAAATTAGAAGACTCAAAAGGAAATGTATTACCGGATTGTTTCTTAATGCCAAAAGATAGTACTGCGCTTGATTTTGCGTATAGATTACACACAGATTTTGGAGAAAAATTCATAAGAGCAATAGATGTAAGAACAAAAAAGACAGTTGGAAAAGAACACAAGCTTAAACATTTAGATATTTTAGAAATTGTTGCAGATAAGTAATAATAAAACTCGTCAACAATAAGCTTTTTAAATCAACATATGACGGAAATAGTATGGGTAGAATCAGAACTAAATTTACAAAAAGAATTGTAGATCAGCTTTTAGCTAAACATGGAGCTAAATTTACAGACAATTTTAATAAAAACAAAGCAGTAGTACAAGAACTATCCGACGTTAGAACGAAGAAGATTAGAAATCAGCTTGCAGGATATGCAACAAAGAAAGTCAAGCTATCGATGGACGAGTAATTACGCAGATTAAATGAAAGACGAAAAAATAGTATTTGTTGGCGGAAAGCCATTTATGAATTATGTTACCGCAGTAGTAATGCAATTTACAACAAGCGGAGCAAATAATGTTATTATTAGATCTAGAGGAAAATTCATTAATCGTGCAGTTGACGTTGCAGAAATGGTTAGAAGTAAATTTTTAACAGACAGCATTAAAATTGGTGAAGTAGTAATTGCAGCAGAAGATTTCAAGAATCGAGAAGGAAGACCAATTCGAGTATCAACAATTGATATTCATTTAAATCGATTAAACGGAGTAAAGGCAACTCCAACAAATTTTGAGTTAAGACCAAAAAAGACAGAGGTCAAAGAAGAAGTTAAAGAAGAACCAGTTACTGAAGAAACTCCAACCGAAACACCAGTTGCTGAAGAAACACCAGCAGAAGTTGCTGAACCCGAAGTTAAAGAAGAACCAGTTACTGAAGAAACTCCAACTGAAACTCTTGAAGAGAATCCAGTAGAAGTTGCTGAACCCGAAGTTAAAGAAGAACCAAAAGTTGAAGAAACGCCGGCAGAGGAAACTCAATCTGAAGAACCAGTTGCTGAACCAGAAGCGTCAACAGAAACAGAGCAAACAAATCTAACTCCTGAAACCTCAGAATAATCAAACTCTAAGTTTCACAATCTTTTAATACAAATTTTCACTTTTATCTATATGTGCGGCATTGTAGGCTATTCTAGTACTTCAAATTCTATAGAATTATCTGAATTTGTATCGATGATTAAAAGTCTTGACTATCGTGGTTATGATTCCTGGGGATTTACTTTCAAAGATGCAGATCAATTAAAAACAGAAAAACAATTAGGAAAGATTGAAACCCCAAATCAACAAGGAAGTGCAACTTTTGTAATTGGACACACAAGATGGGCAACTCACGGAAAAGTAACAAAAGACAACACACACCCACACACATCAAACTCAAATAAGATCTCACTAGTACATAACGGGATAATAGAAAATCATCAAGAATTGAGAAATAAACTAAAAGATAATGGTTTTAATTTCTATGGCGAAACAGATACTGAAGTAATACCAAATCTAATTGAGTTTCATCTCAGAACTTCAGAAAGTGTACTTGAAGCATTCAAAAAAACACTTGATGAACTTAAAGGAACCTTTGCAATAACATTCCTACACGATAAATCCAAAAAAATCTTCTTCGCAAGAAGAGATTCACCATTAACAATTGGAGTAGACAAAGATTCACTAATAGTTTCATCAGATGTTACTTCATTTATTGATAGAACTAAGAAAGTAATTTACTTAGAAGACGGAGATTACGGATACATTAATTCAGAAATCAAAATATTCAACAAGGAAAAAGAAGTACATAGAGAAATTTCAGAAATAGATTGGGATGTAAGCAAAGCAAAGAAAGGAGATTTCAAACACTTCATGCTTAAAGAGATTTCAGAACAAGTTGATACAGTAAAACAAGCATTAATTCAGGATTCAAAATTAATAGAAAAAATCACTAACGAATTAAAATCATCAGAAGTCTACATTGTTGCATGTGGTTCATCTTACAATGCAGCAAAAGCCGCAGAAGGAGAATTTCTAAAAAACGGATTAATTCCAAGAATAATTCATGCACATGAGTTTGAACAATATGAAAAATTTCTAAGTGAAAAGTCAACAATAATTGCAATATCACAATCAGGAGAAACATTGGATCTAATAAACGCGGTAAAAATTGCAAAAACTCGCGAAGCAAAAATAAACGCAATTGTAAATGTTCAGGGATCATCACTTACAAGACTTTCAGACAATAATATATTCATGAATGTCGGTCCAGAAATTTGTGTTCTTTCAACTAAATCATATACCGCACAAGTTGCAATTCTAATGTTACTTGCTTCTTCATTAATAAATAAACCAAACGAATCAAAGCAAGAGATTGAAGAAATAGTTAGACACATTTATTATTTAACTAGTGAGTCTGCAAGAAAACACACAAAAGAATTATCACAAATTCTCAGGTATTCAAATCATATTTTTACTATTGGTAGAGGGAGAGATTATGCAACTGCAATGGAAGCAGCACTAAAAATCAAAGAAGTTTCATATATTCATGCAGAAGGTTTTGCCGGAGGAGAAATTAAACACGGACCAATTGCAATGATTGAACACGGAACTCCTTGCATAGTTTTTGTTCCAAATAAAAACAATCAAGATATTTTATCAAATGCACAAGAACTCAAAAGTCGAGGAGCATTTATAATTGGAATTTCAGAAAAGAAAGACGAAACTTTTGATTATTGGATAAAAGTACTAGGCCCAGATAAGTTCTCACCAATATTAAGAATAATTCCAATACAAGCATTATCATATTATCTAGCAATAATGAAAGGTTTAGATCCAGACAAGCCAAGAAATTTAGCAAAGAGCGTAACTGTTAAATAGAAATCTAACTATAAATTAAAATGGATGTAGAGTTTTCCGAAAAGAAATTAGATCTTAAAGAAAGAAGAAGATTTCAAGAACTTATTGAAAAATCACCATTAACTCGTCAGTTCAAAAGTATGAGATTAAGATTGAAAAGATATGGAAAACAAGGAAGACGAACCAAATATGCAATAACTGGTGAAGCAGAAACTCAAGAAGGAAAAGTTATTCGAGCAGAAGGCGTTGATTGGAGATTTGGGATGGCACTAAAAGAGTTATTCAGTAAATTACTACGACAATCAAAGAAAAAGCGTTAAGGTTTTAAATTTACTCGGCACAAAAAAACATGATAGAGCGCACATTAGTATTAGTCAAACCAGACGGTATAAAAAGATCTTTAACAGGTACAGTTATTTCAAAATTTGAAAATGCCGGATTAAAGATTGTTGGAATGAGAATGGTTTGGGTTAATAAATCTTTATCAAAAAAACATTATTCTGATCACATCGGAAAACCATTTTTCCCAGGACTTGATGAATTTATTAGATCTGGACCGGTTTTAGCAATGGTTCTTGAAGGCGTTGAAGCAATAAAGAATGTTAGAAGAATTGTTGGATCAACAGCACCATCAGAAGCAACCCCCGGCACAATCAGGGGAGATTACGCACATCACTCTTACGCATATGCTGACAGAGCAGGAAAATCTATTGCAAATATTATTCATGCTTCAGGAGATGCTAAAGATGCAAAGAAAGAAGTATCACTTTGGTTTGACAAGAAAGAATTACATTCTTACAAGCGAGCAGACGAACATATTGTTTTTTAATTAATTAAAAATGAAAACATTAGAATCAATCTTAGAGGAACGTGACTTATTCGGTATTGATGATAAAGGCAATCGGTGTATTTCAGACAGATGTGCAGCAGAAGATGCTTATTTTGAATATGTTGAAGATACTGGTTTTGTAAACCGTTGGATAAATAATCTTTACAAAAAAAGACTAAAGGGCAAAGCAAAGCTTGGACCTGTTGGATCATTTTTGAAGGCGTATATTGGCGGAGCTATGACTCGAGGAGATCAAGAAGCTTTTGCATTAATTGCTGAAAAAGAAGCACATGTTCTAACAAAACAAAATGCATTAATTGATATTACATTCGCTCCACAATATTATGCTATGGTTCAAGGAACAGGATGGGCGGGGCGTTTTGTAACTGAAGAATTTCCTGACGCAGTAGATGAAGTTGCATATGGATTAACTGGATTCATTATCGCAGCAAATCTAGTTAGATTGGGTTTAGCAGCAAAGAAAAAGAAAGCTTACGCATCAATTTCTCTTGAAAGCGCAATAATAAACGGTCCAACTTATATGAAAAGACTAAAACAAAAAATATTTGGTTAAGTTTTAATATCTGGCAATACATTTTAGGTCATGAACCTCAAGACAAAATCCAATCATAAACATCTCAATCAGATAATCTCATTAGTAACTCTATCTGGAGCATTAATCAACATTTTCTTGCCGCTATATCTGTATCATTTAGGAATTAATCTTATCAACATTGGTATTATTATTGCAGTCACGGTTGTAGCACAAAGCATAACAAAAATGATAGCTGGATCCTATGTTGATAGTTATAATCGAAAAAGAGTCATGCTTGTCGGAGGAATTATTATGGCTCTTGCTAATTTAAGTTTGGTTTTCTTCACAAGCGAATTATTTTTCATGATTCGAGGAGCAATTGGAGGAATTGGCTGGTCGATATATCATCCTGCACATTTGAGTTATGCTTGGGAGATATCAAAGAAAGCGCAACTAGCAACTTATGGAGCTGTTCGTTCAATATATAGACATTTAGGAGTAATTTCAGCACCAATTCTGGGTGGAGCAATAATATATTTCTTGGGATTCAAAGCGCTATTCTACACTTCATTCTTTATTGCACTGAGTTACATGTATATCATTGGACTGCTAACTGAACGAAAGCACGCAAACAAGATTCCAAGCATTTCTGAAATTGTTGACAACTATCGAGATATTGTTATTACTCGAGGTTTTGGATTACTGAGTATAATTAAATTAATCCAGAGTTCATTCTACTTAATCTGGCGAACGTTCATATTAATTTATTTGAATACAGTAGTGGGATATGATTTCTGGCAAGCCGGATTAATAATTATGGGAACTTCACTTGTTATGCTTCCACTACAACTTCCAGTAGGAAGACTTTCAGATAGATTACACTCTAAATGGCTCATTATTCCAGGATTCTTTCTAATTGGTGCATTCATAAGATTCTTCTTTGTGTTCGATCATCCATTATCTTATGTATTAATGTATGCCGGATTTGAGTTAGGAACACTACTAATATATCGTCCAATATATGTACGTCTCGCGGAAATGACTCCAGATGAAAAACACGGTGAGGCGGTTGGGATCTTTGATACATTAACTTGGGGACTTGCAGCAGCAGCATTGTTTTACGCAGGAGAATTTGCAGAACTATATTCAATTTATGAGGTCATGATGTTCTTATCTACTTCTGCAATAGTTGTTGGAATTATTTTAATCGCATTCCACAGAAAGTTGAGATGGAGATATGGAAATTACTTAAGGAGACATCATTTAATGAGATTGTATACACCAATAGATCAGTTAGTAGATCAATTCCCTGAAATATCAGAAGGATTCAAGAAAACCAAGTTATAGTAAAAAAGCAATACACTTTTAAACCAAAAAATAAGCTTTTCAATAGAGGTAATGATGGAAAATGACAATCCGACAACCGATAATAACTGTCCTTGGTCATGTCGACCACGGGAAGACTTCAGTACTAGATTACCTAAGAGGAACGACTCTTGCTGACAGAGAAGCAGGAAAAATTACTCAACACATCGGCGCAACCGAAGTTCCATTAGACAAAATTAAGGAATCTTGCGGTGAACTTTTAGATTTATTCAAACTTGAATTTAACATACCTGGATTATTGTTTATCGATACTCCTGGTCACGAAGCTTTCAGTAATTTAAGAAAGCGAGGTGGTTCAATTGCAGATATTGCAGTTCTTGTAATTGATATTAACCAAGGAATTCAACCCCAAACAAGAGAATCCATTGAAATTTTAAAATCATTCAAAGTTCCATTTATAATTGCAGCAAATAAAGTTGATTTAATAACTGGTTGGAACTCAAAAGATAAAATATTCATCAAAAACCTAAAGAACCAAGCAGAAAACGTAACAAAATATTTCAACAATAATTTTTATAAAATTCTTGGAAATCTTTCAGAAATGGGATTCGAATCAAATCTATATCACCAAGTAGAGGATCACCAAAAAACAGTTTCAATTGTTCCAGTCTCAGCAAAAACCGGAGAAGGAATTCCCGAATTACTTGCAGTCCTAACGGGATTGTCTCAAAGATTTCTGACTGGAAAATTAGAAATAGAAACTGATGCTCCAGCAAAAGGAACAATTCTAGAAATCAAAGAAGAAAAAGGAATGGGAACAACTGCAGATATAATTATTTATGAAGGAACGCTAAAACAAGACGATACAATTGTTATCGGAGGTTTAGATTCGGCAGTTACTACAAAAGTAAAGGCACTTTTGAAAACAAAGCCGCTTGCAGAAATACGAGATAAGAAATCTTCATTTGACAAAGTCAAAGAAGTTGTTGCTGCATCCGGAGTAAAAATCATTGCAAATGATTTAAACCAAGCAATTGCAGGAGCACCATTAATTTCAGTTCAAGACAAAAGTAAATTAGAAGAAGCACAAAACAAAGTTAAAGAAGAAATCGAAGAAGTACTTGTTGAAACGGGAGATGAAGGAGTTGTATTGAAAGCAGATACATTGGGAAGTTTAGAGGCAGCTTCAAAATTATTCCAGAAACATGGAATTCCGATGAAGCGAGCAGACATTGGGAATATTACAAAGAGAGATATTGTAGAAGCAGAAGGAAGTCTCGAAAACGGAAGTGAATATCCATTTGTTTTAGGGTTTAATGTAACCATTGAACAAGAGTTAGAAACAAGGGCTAAGAAGAAAAAGATCCCAATAATAATCAATCAAGTTATTTACAAGATTGTAGAAGATTTCGAAAAGTTACATACTGAAAGACGACAAAGACTTGAACTTGAAGAGATTTCAGATTTACAATGGCCAGCAAAGATTAGAATTATGCCACAATATATTTTTAGACAATCAGGTCCGGCAATTTTCGGAGCTGAAGTTCTAGATGGAAAGCTAACACCTAACGTTGAAGTAATAAACAAAGACGGAAAAGTAGTTGGAAGAGTTAAAACAATAGAAGACAAAGGAAAGAAACTTACTGAATTAATTAAGGGAAAAGAAGCAGCATTATCTGTTGAAAAATTAACACTCGGTCGTGGAGCAGATGGAGGAGATTTTTTAATAACAAACATGTCAGAATCAGCTTTCAGAAAACTAAAGAACAAAAAACATTTACTTTCAAAGAGTGAA
Organism: Candidatus Woesearchaeota archaeon; assembly: GCA_018698915.1. Taxonomy (GTDB): domain Archaea; phylum Nanobdellota; class Nanobdellia; order UBA10117; family ARS21; genus JAAZWY01. The sequence goes on along the minus strand of JABIPN010000034.1, from coordinate 6,298 downwards.
GTTGAAGTTCTAAAGGAATTAGCAGAAATTAAAAGAAAAGAAAACGATCTTTGGGGAATTTAGTCACGTTTGTTAACGAGATATTCCGGTCTTTGAGCCAGATCCATAAGAGACATAACTTCACCAGTTTCATCAATTACTTGCCCGGGTTTTACTAATGCAATTTTATAACCTTCTATATCTCTGACTCGATATATTTCAACTCGACCACCCTGTCTACTCTCACGTAACACCGTTCCAACATATCTAATTCCGGAAACAGAAGCATGACTAAGACGAATAAATAAACGAGGTTCATCTTGAATAATATCACACGAAGAAAGCGGAGTTCCATAACTATCCTTTGATGTTAAATATAATTTCCGCTTTTCAAAGAATTCGTGAAATTCTGCAAGAGTTCCTTCCAAGTCAGTAGTTCGAGGAATAGTATAATCCATAAAGCCCAATGGAACTCAAAAGATAAAAAGATTGGTTTAAACAAGCAATTCATCCAAAGACTCATCTTGTAATCGTCTAACACGTTCAAGAGATTCAACTGGAATAATACAGCTTTGCAATTTTCCAATAGTACTCTCATAAACAATCTCATTTGAACCTCTATCAGGTAAATTATCTAAAACCCAAGTAACTGAAGCCCATTCACAAATTTCATAAGCACCCGAAGTCAATCCTGCTTTTCTAACAAGACCAACCTTAATTATATTTTTATCCTTAGACAAGATATTCCCTATTTGATGAGAAGACGTACCATGTCTAGACACTAGATTATAGAATTCTAATAACTCAGTAGTTGTTGCAGGACTTGCTTCACGATCAAAGATACCTTTATCCTGCCAATTATATTTTATATTTCCATCCAAAAAGTCAACCAAATCTTTTCTGATTCGAACAGTCTTCATAATATTAGTTTATTTCAATTATTTAAATTAATTATCAACCCTAACACCGAAAATTATTATAATAGATTAGTGCCTAAGTAAATAACTGCTCAATTTACTCTTTCTTCTCAGAAGTTTCTTCCTTATTTTCTGCAGCAGGTTTAGCTTCTAAACCAAGCAATTTTTCAGGAGTTGCTTTTCCAGCCTTTGTTACAATACAATTAATCTGTCTAATTGAATCAGAAACAGTATTACCTCGAATTGATTTACGTTTCCGTTCTCCTTTTCGAGTTTCTTTAAGTTTCTTTTTAGCACCTTCACCCTTAGGAACACTATGATATCTTCTAGATCTAAATCCTAATGAACCTACACTCAAAAGAACTTGTTTCTTTCCACTACCTTCAATACCCTTTTTCATTGGAAATCCAGATAAGTCTGAACCTCCAGTAATTTTTAATTTATATCCATCAAGTCCAATTAATTCACCATTAAATTCTTGACCGATTTTCTTACCAAATAATGGTTGAGCTCCATCCAAGTCTAACTCGACCTTATAGGTCTTTTTAGATGAAGGATTCCCAACTGCCATAACCATTTTATATTCTTTAGCCATTTTATCTTGCCGCCTTTGCTTGACGCTCTACATCATATTTCTTTGAATACGCAAAAGATTTTTGTTGATCATAAGCCACTGTTGCAAGGATTTGTTCTGCCAAAGTTTCATAAATTTTCTTCTTACCTTTTGACTTTACCATTTTATCGTTTGCTCCTTGAGTTAGCCATCTTAAAGACAAATCAACTCGTCTTTGAGGACTAAGATCTACAGCACGAGGATATCTAACTCCACCATATTCAATAGTTGTAATTCCTTCACGAGGTGCTGCAGCTTCAATAGCATTAACAACAACTTGAATAGGATTTTTCTTAGTTTTATCTTCAAGAATTTCAAAAGCTTTAATCAAAGTGTTGTAAGCATTAATTTTTGCACTAGTATAACTACCTGAACTTCTGACATGTTTCTTACCTCGGTGTCCAGACACAAGAACTCTAATCATTAATCGTTCAATGATAGGTCTTTTTGATTTCCAAAATTGTTTACTTGTGAATCGCCCAAGCGATGTTGGAACAAAAATAGGATCAAGATTCATATATGCCTTTAGACCTGGATCTGAAACAATAACATCATTTACGCTCCATCTTCCAAACATCTTCATATCATTAATTTGTTGTTGAAAAGGATTAAGCTTCGGAAGAATTTTCTTAGGTTTAACAACCTTCTTTTCTACCTTTGGTTTTTCAACTGAAGTTTTCTTTTCTGCCTTTGCTTCCTTTTTGACACGAGATTTCTTGTCAACCTTCGCAGGAGAAACCCTTTTTTCAACTTTAGTTTCTTTTTTAGAAACTTCTTTAGATGGTTTTTCCTTTTTTGCATCAGTTGTTTTTTTTACCATTATGTTCTACCTATTGTTTTCTCGATTTTTCCTTTTACAAGTCGTTCTAAAGATTGCCTATTAACTTTGAATACTTGCCATCGAATATTAGGGATATCGCCTTTGGATTTACCCATGTGACCACCCATTCCTTCAATCATAATTTCGTCGTGTTCATCAACAAATTTACTTGCAAGATTTCCTGGAAGGAAAACTGTAACTTGCCTTCCATTTTTAATTAATTGAACTCGAGCAGCTTTTCGCAAAGCAGAATTAGGTTGCTTAGCTTCTACTTGTCTTTTTTCAAGAACGATTGCTCGCGCTTGTGGACTTCCTTTCAGAGGATCAGATTTAACCTTTAGTCCAAGAGCTCTTCGTGTATACCACTTATCTGCCCATCTAAACTTCTTTCTGCGCTTGGCTAATTTCTTGCCTGCGTTTAGTCCTCTGGATTTATTTCCCATCTAAGTTTTCCTTTTCGCGTGACTTTATAAAAGTTGTTAATAGCAAGTCACTGCAAAACAACTCTCTTTAAACACAACATTTCACAACATTTATAAACGCGGCTGAGCATAAAGTTATAAAGCTTGTCGTACCCTCGATGAGTTAATACATTTAAAATGGTAACTAAAAAATCATGTCCTGAGTGTAAAAGTGATAAACTTTCTGTAGACCACAAACGTGGTGAAATAGTATGTAACAGCTGTGGAATCGTAATGGATGAAAACATGTTAGATCAAGGTCAAGAATGGAGAGAATTCTCTGACGGCCAAGATGAAAGACGATCAGGAGCACCATCAAGTTATGCTAAACACGATATGGGAACAGGTACTGAGGTTGGTACAAGTTCAGAAGTATACGGTCTATCTGTAAAGGATCGAAGAAAATATTTAAGACTTAGGAAATGGCACAACCGTTCTTCAACATCGCTTGAAAGAAATCTAAAGTACGCTTTAGCAGATTTGAAGAGAATTTCATCTTTACTTAATATTCCTCCAAAAATTGAGGAAGAAGCAGCTAGAATTTACAGAATGGCTGTTGAAAAAGGATTAGTTCGAGGACGTTCTATGGAATGTGTTGTAGTCGGAGCAATTTACATCGCTTCAAGACAATTCAATCTTCCACGTTCATTGAATGAAGTTTGTCAATTGACAAATAACAACAAGAGAGATGTTGGTAAGACTTACAGATTTATTGCGCGAGAGTTAGGAATTAGAATGGCACCAAGTGGAGCAGGAACTTACATTCCAAAGTTTGCAAACAAGCTTGGATTCTCAGCAGAAACACAAACACAAGCTCAAAAGATTTTAGAAATTGCACAAACATCTGAATTAACTTCAGGTAGAGGTCCAACAGGACTTGCTGCAGCTGCACTTTACGTAGCATCTCTAATTACTGGAGAAAAGCGAACTCAACGAGAAATCGCAGACGTAGTTGGAGTAACGGAAGTTACAATTCGAAACAGGTACAAGGAAATGATTGAAAAGCTAAACCTAGACCCTCTAATCGAAGAAGCCAAAAAAAAAAGGGAAGAGGAGAGGATAGCGATGGGTCAGACTGAAGAACCTGAAGAAGAATTAAGAATTCAAGAATAAAGCAATCTTAAGAAACTCTTAGCAGGTAAATTAGTTTTAATTCCTGTCGGAGAGAAATGAGTTCTACTGGCTTTGAAACCTTTCTTTCGAATTTTTTCGATAATAAAATCCATTTTAGGCAGTTCTCCAACGTCTTTAAGTTTCTTTGACATCATATGATAATTATAATATCCAAATACATCAACCTCTTCTTTAATTTTCTGTACAGTTTTATTTGAGTCAGGTATTTGTTTCAACAATTTTTTGTCATACAAACTTCCAGTCCACATCGGACCGAGAATTTCACTATATTTTCCGCAACCGCACCTGACTTTTGTTTCAGGCATCTTGTTCTCAAACTTCCAAGTAAAGCAGTTTGGGCAAAGGAATAAGAACTTCAAGTTCTGTCTCACTTTTCTCAAATTCTCAACTCGTCTCAAATAAACTCGCATATAGTGATTTGAACTATGTGCAAACACTGGTTCAAGAGCGATACCTATATTTAATCCATCAGCAACAACTTTCTTTATCAAAATCCGAGTTCCAATTTCAAACATCATTTGTGTTTTCTGATTCAGAGAGTCATATTTTCTCATACATGCCTTTGGATAAGTCCCACAAAGCGCAGAAGTATCTGTGGCTGTAACTGCAACAATTCCACTTTTTCTCAGACGATTGAGTGATTGAGCTAAGAACGGCACCGGAGTTCCAAATGGATCAATATCAATAAAATCATAAGTTCGGCGAGAGTTCCTCAATAATTTATTTGCACTCTCATTGAACACCTCGACTTCAACTTTATTCAATTTAGCATTTTTTTTAATTAATTTAACTGCAGAAGGATTTGCATCATTCAAATCAACCTTTGCATTGGCTTCAACAGCCAGACGAATTCCCTTTGCACCCGTTCCAGCTAGAAGATCTAAAGATTTTGGTTTGTCCAGAGTTTTAACAATATCAACAGTAATATCACGATTAAGATGCATAACTGGATTAAAGAAAACCGGCATTTTGGAGTCTAACTTATACTTCTTAGCATCCGGAACCCATAATTTAGTAGAACCTTCAATAACTTTGATCAAATCCATAAAAACAATTCACCAAGAGAATTTAAATGGATTACTACTTTGTGTCATAAATTTTCATAATTCTCTTTATGAATTTATCTTTTTGGATATAGTACTCTCTTTCCGAGAATTTAGAATATTTAACTTTAAGTTGTTCATACTTTTCAAGATCCTTTTTGTTTGATTTCAAATGATTAAAGAATATTTGATTTTCAATATTATCTTTACAATTTTCATGTACAAGCATTATTTCAAATTCAATATTCTTATAAACTTGATTAAATCTTGCCCATTCATGATCCAAACTTCCCGGCTTTCCAAACTTTTTCTCAAGTTTCGGTAGAATCTTTTTCCATTTTTTTGGAGAAACCATAATATATAGATCAACTTCACCAACTCCTGATATGCCGAGCGCAGTTGCACCACGATGTTCAATCGTAACATTATTACCAATAGTTTTACGCAACAATTTTGTAAATTCGTTAACAATAACTAAAATTTTTGAATTATAGGGAACAAGCTTTACAGGTTCAGTCGAATTAAACTTCATGAACCATTTTCTAGACACCATTATTACTCTCTAAAATAATCCCAAATAGGATACAAATTACCTGTTGCAGGAGAAGTTTTGTATAACAAAGTCATTTTACCTTCAGAAATTCTAAATCTTGCAAAAACCTTTCCCGTAGGGTGTTTAAGCAAATATACATCGGAAGGCCAGCTTGCACAAACATTATCTATCAGCTTCTTGAACTTAGTCCTAGTAGAAATGTCCTTTCGCTTCAAATAAACGTACTTATACTTCAAAAACGGTGCAGCATAGGTCTTTTTTACACGAATTACTGCTAACTTATCTTCGAATTTAACTCGCTTTGTCATGATTATAAGACTCTATTTTTCTTTAAAAGTTTATCGATGTGTTATCCCTGAAAAGTAATACTATAATTCTCTATAGGTACAGTTTCAAGTCGTGATACTCACATAAAAGAGTTATGGATTTATTTAATCTCCAAAGAAGTTCCCAATGCTTGTCCAGGTAGTCCACCTTGGTCAAATCGTACTCTAACAGCACCTTTGTTTCCGTGTGGTTTTGTAACAATTCCTTCAATTGTCTTACCGGATGAAGTTGTCCAAACTGCTTTCTTTCCTTCAAGCTTTGCAGCATCTTCCCGAGTAGAAACACCTTCAGGAATAACAATCATCTGATTATTAACTTGAGTGTGGTGTGATCCTCTGTAATTTGAAATAACTGCTTTCATACGATTAGTTTATGTGATTGGTTTAAAAACTTATTGATTAAACTTCGGACTCATCCACATTCTTTGAATAAATATCTTCAATCCGTTTCT
>JABIPN010000033.1 GCA_018698915.1 Candidatus Woesearchaeota archaeon | reverse complement strand
CTAAAATCATATACTCGGTTTCATTAATCTTTCTCAATCTCTTTAGTATTCCATCAAAAGGTCTGCGAATTATTAACCGATCATCTTTGTTCCGCCTTGCACGAGAAGGAGTTCCGTCTTTGGTAGGAAAATCTCTTGCTTCTTTCGCAAATTGATTCATAACGTCCTTAGTTAAATTAAAATGCAAGGGAGCAAAATCCGTTCCATCAAAATCTTCATTATTGATATACCAAGGTGACAAACTATATTTGAATGGCCACTGCTCATCTAAGAATGGCATTAATCTTCCTCTTCTAACCAATCAATGAATTTTTGCCAAAGACCTTTTTCTTTTTTCTTAGCTTTTGGTTTAGAAGCGGATTTAGGTTTAGAAACCTCTTCTTCCTCCAACCATTTTATGAATTTTTGCCAAAGTCCATCTTTCTTTACAATCTTTTTTGGTTGCGCTTTACGAACTGGTTTAGATTTAGAAGGTTCATCCTCTTCCAGCCACGTAGTAAACTTCTGCCAAAGTCCATCTTTCTTTACAATCTTTTTTGGTTTTGCTCTTGGTTTAGTTTTGGGTGCTTCATCCTCTTCCATTAACCAAGCTATAACTTTTTGTAAAGGTCCATCTTTCTTTGCTATCTTCTTTTTTGGTTTAGCACGAGGTTTTGGTTTAGAAGTTTTCTCCGTTACTGGAACTTCTTCAAACAAGAAATCTTTAACTTCTTCAAGTATGGGTTTGTCTGACTTAGGTCTAGTTGTGATTATTTCAACTTTCTCATTATCTTCCATTAACCAATTCCATAATTTAGACAAAACTCCAGGTTCAGAGCTCTTAGCAATAGTTCTCTTAACTTTAGGTTTAGACTTAATGCTTAATTTCTGTTTAGGTTTGTTTTCTTCCATTAACCAATTCCATAATTTAGATAACGTTCCCAACTCAGATTTCCCAGTAACTTTCTTTGCAACTGCTCGCGTTTTAGGTTTAGATTTAGTTACAATTTCAACATCATCCTCCATTAACCAATTAGAAAATCTTTTGAATATTGTTGGTTGTGTACTCTTAGCCTTCTTTTGTTTCTTTTGTTTCTTTTGTTTCTTTTCAGAAACTTCTAACTCTTGCTCAAGTAATTCCAAATCTTTCATCCAAGATTCAGATTCACGAACACGACTGAAGATTAAGAGTATTACCAACAACACAAGTAATCCGGGAAAGACATACCAATAATTGACAACTACATTGGATGCGGATGAATATAAACTAATGATTGAACTCGAGATTGTTTCAGAACCTGACTGTCCAACCGAATAATTAGGTACTTCATCAGAAACAGTTAATCTTATTGAAGTAGTTTCTCTGAGTTCTCCAGACTGTGCTGCAACATAAATCACATAATCTTCTTTTGCAACATCTCTTGGAACTGAAACATATAAATAAACTTCTTCGGCTGAATTACCTTCAACTTCAACTGCACCAGGATTAATTTGAGCCATCTTTGATCCATCACCTGATACACTAAATTCATAAAGTGCACTTTGTGAACCAGTATTTGTGACAACAATTGGAACTAATGCACTCTCACCATAAGCAATTACAACTTCATTAAATTCTGATTTAAGTCCAAAATTATAACATTCAGAACCAGATAAAACTTTAACTTTAATTGTATCTGCAGATTGAGTATTTCCAACATTTTGCGATCGTGCAGTAATTTTAATATCGCTGGAACTTCCACTTGATTTTATGCTAGGATCTAAATTTAATTGTAACTTTGTATTTTCTCCTGAAGCAAGACTAACTGAATTATCACTGAGTTTAGCCCAACTAGGTCCGTCAACAGTTAAAGCGTAATTTTCTTCAAATCGCCCAGCATTAGTTAGCGATATATCAACAGTATCTCTTGTTTCGGGGCAAAGTTCAGTGCTAGAACTCTCAATATCCAAACTTGTGTCTCTACAAGTCAAAATATTTGCATTAATAACTGCAGAATCGGAAGTATCTCCTTGAGTTGCACTTGAACTTATTATAAACTTACTAGTTCCAACGTCACCAAAATTCGGAGTTAATACTAAGTTAAAAGTACCAGAAGAACCTGCAGATACACTCATTGAATCTTTATCTAAAACTGACCAATCAGTTCCAGTTAAATCAAAATTGTAAACATTATTTTCTGAACCTGAATTCGTTATTGTAATTGGAATCTTGGCTTCAGTATTATCGCAAAATGAAACATAACTTTCAGAGGCAACCATATCATAATCATAACATGAGTTTGAAACAACGGCTAATGATTGTGCGACAACCGTACCAACAGTTCTTGAAGTTGCAGCTAAAGCAAGAGAATAAACTCCAACTTCAGATCGCGGGGGTATTACTGTAACTGCCAATTGTTGTGATTCTCCAGGACTAAGTGTAACTGAATTATGACTTACTGTAGACCATAAGCTGGCATCTCCTGAAGTAATTAAATCATAAGTATCTTCCCACTGCCCATCATTTCTTAAATTTAAAATGTAATTTGCAGGATTGCCTGAACAGACTGCTAGTTCATTATTTTGAGCTGTTAATGAAATATCATGACATGATTCGACTTCATAACTAAAATCCAAAGTTCTAGTTGAACTTCCTGAAGATACAGTTAATTTCAAACCATAAACTCCTGGCTGAGCATTAGTTGAAGGAGTAACATAAATATAGATATCTTGAGCTTGACTTGGTCCTAAAGCTAGACCTGCTGGTGCAACACTTGCCCATCCGCTAGCAGAACCTGACAAAGCAAGAGTATATGATTCAGCTAAAGAACCAGTATTAGAAATCTGAGCAACAAACAAACCAGTATTACTCGGACAAGTTGATGTACTTAAATCGGTAGAAGTTAGACCAAAAGCTAGAACTGGAGAACTAATTAATATTAAGGCTGAAAGCATTACTAATATTTTCTTTATCATTTTGTCTTACGAGTATTATCTCTACTCTACCGTAAGAACACGATATAAAAAGATTTAGTTGATTTATAGAATATTATTCAAAATATAAAAAAGAAAAGAAGAAAGTCTACTTAGTAGTAGACTTTCTTTGCTCTTCGTCGTCCTTTTGTTGCTGGACGAACTCGTTGGTTGTATGCAAATGCTACTAGAACCAAAGCAATTCCTGCTAAGATCCAAGTCATTGTATTTGCTGCATCTTCAACATTAGCTGTTAAACCTACGCTTGAAATCACTTGATTTCCTTCACTTACATAAACAGTGAAAGCGTTTGTTCCTTCAGCACTAGATGAAGGTGTAACATATACACTTGCCACTCCACTTGACCCTGGAGCCAATGTTAGAGTTGTAGGTGTAATAGTTGTACTTGCCCAACCTTGTACTCCACCAACAGAAATAGTGACAGTTCTTGTAGAATCATCATTATTTTCTAGAGTTATCATATATGCTTCTCCTTCGCTTCCAATATTCTTGGAAACTGAATCAACAGTTGCTGATAATCCAGCAGAGCTTACAGTTGCGCTTGCGCCAACGTTTACATTAGCAGTATATCTTGCTGATGTATCTTCTCCATTTACTAGAACAGTTAATACTTCTGTGTTTTGTGCGTCACTTGGGACGTTCAAATTGAAGTATTGAACAATTTCATCATTTTCATCAATATCAAAAACTGCAGAAGTTGTTGTTGCGCCTGCCATAGAAACAGTAATTACAACATTTTCTTCAAAGTTTAATCCATTGTTTGTAACAGTAACTGCAACACTGTATGTGTCTCCAGCTTCTGTATTTGAATTGTGTTCAACAGAATCAATAGTTAAACTGTGATCGTGTCTTTCAACATCGAAATTTAATGTTTCTGCATCTAGTTGTGTATTCATATACATAACTGATCCGCTTTCAACATCTCCAGTTGCAACAATTTCAACTGTATATATTCCTGTATCCAAATCTGATGGAAGTGCCATAGACATAGTTATAGTTTCATCAGCATCAGTTTCTAAATGACCGATATCTACTTCAACTTTATCTCCAACTCTTTCGTTGTTTGAATCAATAATTCTAGCTTCAACATTTACATCTTCATAATCGGTTAAACCATTTTCAAGATCAACTGTTAATTCAACTACATCTCCTGGATTCAAGTTATCTTCATCCAAGTCAGCTGTAATCAAATTTGGTTCCATATTTGTTGGAATTGCTGGTCCTACAACTAATTCAATTAGTTCAGAAACATCACCCATTGAAATTCCGCTTGAAGGTATCAAAATTTCGAAACCAACATTAAAGTTGTGTGTTCCTTCTGCAAGAATTTCATCTAATGTGAAACTTATACTCCAAGTTGAGTCTAGAGAATTTCCATTACTCAAAAAAGGTATTGTTTTTGTATTTACTCCGTTAATTCCGTCACCACTAAGTTGAATTTCCATATCGAAATCAAACAAATCTCCAGCAATATTTGTTGCTGAGTTATCTGTTGTAAAAGTTAATTCAACTTGTCCGTTATCATTTGTTACTTGTGCGTTATCCAGAATAACACTAAATCCACCTGTACCAATTAAGGGATTTCCGGTACTTCCGCTTCCTGCACTGGCGCTAAGTGATAGTGCGCTTACTGGTGCTAGTACTGCTAATGATACTAATAGCAAACTAACTAACATTTTTGTCATTTTGTTTATTTTTGTCATTTTGTCTTTCACCTCTTGAGGTACCTCAAGTGAGAGTATGAGGAAGCGTATTTATTTACGCTCCTTTTTAGTTTTTCGATTCTTTTTTGTTGGAGTCCCAGTACCTTGTAAAGCAGCATAAACTGTTCCAAAGGAAACTAGTAAGATTATAGCTAATGACAGGAGTGTAATCAAGTCTTCACTTTCTCCTAATTCAGCAAATGTTGAACCAAGTAATGCATTTGTATAAGTTGATGATGAGGATTTCTCAACATTCATTGTCAAAGTATTGGTATCAATTATTTCTGAACCAGACTTCAAAGTTATAACTGCGGAATTACTTTCTGATGCAGATTCACTTGGAGTTAAATGCACATAAAAGGTACTAAATTCTCCTGAAGCAACAACAATATCAGTAGTAGGTTCAACTAATGATGTTCCCCATCCGGAAACTCCGGAAACTTCAATTGTATATGTTGCTGAACTTGAACCCGTATTATATACTAATAACGCATAGCTGGTTGATTCATCGACATTTCCAGTTGAAGTAAGAACTCCACTCATTGTCCCTTTAACATCAGTTCCAGATGCGCCTGAGACTGGTATACAATTATCTGACAACACATATGATTGAGATAAACTTGAACCATCATCTGATGCATCTTTGTCACTATCATGAGCTACTGATATTTCCATTAAATTTGATCCAGAAGCATCTGCTGGTATATCTACATTAAATGTAAATATCTTTGAACTTTCAGATCTCAACTTTGTATCGTAGTTTATTGTTTCATCAAGACTAAATCCCTTACTAGTTAAACTAACTTTAATTTCATCATTTTGACTAATGTCACTTGTCCCGACATTTGCAATCTTTACTTTAAATTCTACTGCAACATCTCCCGGACAATAACTTCCTGTAGTGAATTCTTCAATTACTAAATGTCTGCTATCTTGCTCAACATCAAAAGTATCGTATGCTCTATTTGAATATTGAGTTCCAGTATCTTCACCTTCTGCTTCAACTAAATAAGAAATTACATATGTATCTTCTGTGATATCGAAAGGTAATTGGAATTCATAATTAAGATATTCCTTCTTTCCGTCTCGAAGATTAAAATCATCAAATTCATATTCATCAACAGCTTCAGAACCATCTCCAGAATTATAAATTATAACAGTAACAACTATATTTTCAAGATCTTCTCCAACATCATTATGAATTCGAATATCTTCAATTAACATATTGTCTCCAGGATAAGTTTTACTATCATCATTTGATTCATCAAGAATGTCTCCATAACTACCCTCGTTAATAGTTATTGTTTCAACATTATTTGAATCTGCAATTTCAACTGATACTGGTGCAGTATCTCTTGAAATAGACGTAGCTACATCATCCATTAAACTCAAAGTTGATGTGTACACACCATACTTATCTGTTAAAGCAGTTGGTATGGTAATTATGAACTCTTGAGAGTTTCCTGGGGTAATTGTATTTGAATTTGTTCCAGTAGTTGGTAAGGTAATTGTTGCTCCACTAACTGAAAGATTCTTTTCGTTATTCCAATTTAAAATTAAATCATTAAGATCGAAATAAGTATTTTCAGTTACTGCGTTTGCCAAACTTCCTAATGTTTGAGAAACAACAACATTTTCATTTCCTGTATTTTGAACAGTTGCAGTTAATGTAACTGAATTTGTTGTAGTTGCATCTGATCTAACAATAGAATCTGATAAACTTTCTTCAGTAATAACTCTTGAATCATCACTTGGAACAGTTATAGTCATTGGAAGACTTACTGCGTCTGATCCAATATCATTTGCAATATCAAAGGTAAATGCTTGGCTTGTTATTGGTGCAGTATTTAATGCAACAGTAATCGTAAATGTAACAACTTCTGTTGAATCATCAGCAACCAAAATTTCATTAGTATTAGTTCCAGTTAAGGCTGTTCCAGTATCATCTAAATATGTAACAGTTGCTCCTGTTGGAAGTGCTGTTGTTGTGGCAATAGTAAAAGTTGCATCTCCTGTATCTCCTACAAGATTTACAATTTCAATTGTTCCACTAACGGATGTTCCATGAACAACAGTTATATCAGTTATACTTTCTTCTACCGTAAAGTAACCATTAGGGGTACTTCCTGTAGGTGCAGCAAAAGCTACAGAAAAGGACATAAGTCCAATTAGCACCACAAGGGCGCCCGAAATTAATTTTTTCATATTTACCATTTTGTGTACACCACATAGTTGTGACACTATGTAATTATCCACTAGTTAGTAATGCTTTTAAAGATAATGAAATGACATTTCATTGACAAAAACAGATAACTGCCCTCAATTCTTAATTGTTCGAAAGACATTTAAACACATTTAAACACCAATTAACAGAGGATCCGTAGCTCAGTCTGGATAGAGCGGCAGCCTTCTAAGCTGTAGGCCGAGGGTTCAAATCCCTTCGGATCCGTTTTATTTCTCTTTCATAATTAATATAAATAAAACTATGAAGTAACATCATGTACAAAGCAATTATTCATGCTGGAGGAAAAGGTACCAGATTAAGACCTCATACTTTAAACTTACCAAAAGCGCTTCTTGAAGTTAATGGTTCTCGAATTATAGATCTTTCAATAAAACCCTTGATTGATGCAGGAGTAGAAGAATTCTATTTCACTTCATCGTATCTAACTGAACTATTACAAGCCTACTTAACTGAAACCTATCCTGAATTATCATTCACTATGATTATTGAAGATGAAGCACGAGGAAGAGCTGGAGCAATTAGTCACGCACTATCTAACAAAATATTAGATGAACATTCAAAGTGTATTATACTTAACGCAGATGATATTATTGATATAAATATAGAAAAATTAATATCTCAACATGAGACTTCTGAAAAATATGCAACAATTGTACTATGTAACTCGTTTATGAATCCTTATGGTGTTGTAAATTATAACAAATTGGGAGTAGAAAACTTCACTGAAAAACCCACAATGACCCTACCCTTTGGACAAGGAATTCATGCAGGATTGGGTATTTTCAAAAACCTATCTATGTTCAAAGATGCAGAAATTCCTTCTCATCCTGAAAACAAAATATATCCAGAATTAGTTGCTAAAGAACAACTGGGAACCTATATTGTAAATGATTGGCAATCAGTAAACACACCAGACGAATATTCTAGAATAAAGAAAAAATACGCATCACAAGTAGAACATTATCCCAACTCTTAAAAATATTAGAGTTCTCACCAAACTATGGTTGGCTTCGCAAGAATCGAAAAAAAATGGCAAAAACGTTGGAGAGATGGTAAAGTTTTTTCTTCAAGAATAAACACTAAGAAAAAGAAATTTTATAATTTGGAAATGCTTCCATATCCTTCTGGAACTGGTTTACATACGGGTCATGCTCGAAATTATTCTATTGGTGATGCAATTGCAAGATACAAACGAATGCGAGGTTTTAATGTAATTTATCCGATGGGTTGGGATTCTTTTGGTTTACCTTCTGAAAATGAAGCCATTAAACGCGGTGTTCATCCGACTACAAGTATCAAGCAAAATATTACAACTTTCAAAAAACAAATGACTGCAATGGGTCTAAGTTATGATTGGGATCGAGAAGTTAGTACTCACAATCCTGAATATTATCACTGGAACCAATGGTTATTTTTGAAATTACTTGAAAACAATTTAGCTTATCGGAAAAAAACTTCAGGGAATTGGTGTCCGGGATGTCATACAACTTTGGCAAATGAGGATGTTAAAGAAGGACTTTGCTGGAGATGTGATTCTGAAGTTATTCAAAAAGATATTGAACAATGGTTTTTTAGGATTACAAAATTTTCAAATAGTTTGTTAAAGGGTCTTGACAAAATTAACTGGTCCAATCATTTAAAATCGTTACAAAAAAATTGGATTGGTAAAAGTGAAGGGATTGAAATTAATTTTAAAACTGAATCTGGTAAAAAAATTCCAGTATTTACAACTCGTCCAGATACCTTGTTTGGTTGTACCTATGTTGTTCTTGCACCAGAGCATCCATTGATAAAAAATTTAATTGCCGGAACTAAATTTGAATCAAAAGTAAATAATTTTTTGAATAAATTATCTAAACAAAATGAATTAGAAAGAATGTCTAAAGACAAAGAAGGATTGTTTATCGGTAAATATGCAACTAATCCAATAAATGGTCAAAAAGTGCCAATTTTTATTGCAAATTTTGTTTTGATGGGGTATGGTACTGGTGCAATAATGTCTGTTCCTGCACATGACTCTCGTGACTATGACTTTGCTAAAAAATATAAAATTCCAATCAAAAATGTTATTAGAAATAAGAATACTCAGAAGAATAAATCATATTCTGGTGAAGGAACATTAGTTAATTCTGGAAAATACTCTGGATTAATTTCGGGCAAAGCAAGAGTAAAAATTGAAACTGAATTAGTTAGGAAAGGATTGGCCAAGAAAAAAATTAATTATAAAATTAGAGATTGGAACATTTCAAGACAAAGATATTGGGGTACTCCCATCCCAATTATTTATTGCGATTCTTGTGGAATGGTTCCGGTTCCAGAACGAGATTTGCCAATCAAGTTACCTAGAGTGGTAGATTATAATGCTCCTGCAAAATCTCCATTAGATACAAATTCATCTTTTGTAAATGTGAAATGTCCTTCGTGTAACTGTCGAGCAAAACGCGAAACTGATACTATGACTACTTTTGTTGATTCATCATGGTATTATTTTAGATACTGTGATCCAAAAAACGTTCGCGCAATTTTTGATAAAAATAAAATTGGTTATTGGATGCCAGTTGATCAATATATTGGTGGAACTGAACACGCAGTTGGACACCTATTATATTCACGATTTATCACTAAATTTTTGAAAAAATTGGGATATGTAACGTTCGATGAACCTTTCTTGAGTCTATTGAACCAAGGTATGGTTAATATGGGAGGTTCTAAAATGTCGAAATCAAAGGGGAATGTAATAGATCCATTGGATATGGTAAATAAATATGGCGCAGATACATTGAGGACTTATTTACTATTTATTGCTTCTCCTTCCACATCTTTTGAATGGTCAGATAAAGATATTAAAGGAATTCATAAATTCTTGAATAAAATATTAGATTTGCCTAAATTAAAACTTGGTTTTAGAAAGAAAGAGTATATCGAAAGTTTAACACAAACAAAAATCAGTGTATGTACCGACCAATTTGATAAACTAGAATTGAATAAGGTTTTGATCGAATTAATGGATTTTTACTCGAAAATTGAAAAAAATCCCTCTAAAATTGCATTAAATGCATTAATAAAAATGGTTTATCCATTTGCACCGCATATTTCTGAAGAAGTTTGGGAAAAATTAGGTAATCGAACAATGTTAGCAAAATCTTCTTGGCCAGAACCCGATAAATCCAAAGTTAATAAAAAGGCTGAACAAAGTGAAGATGCAATTCGTAAAACTGTTTCAGATATCAAACAAATATTGAGAATAACTGGTAGAAAGGCAAAACAAATTTACATTTATGTAATTCCGCCTGAATTGAAAAATTATCTATCTTCAAGTGACGAATTATCTTCTGAATTAAATGCAAATGTTCAAGTTTTTGCGTCGAATGATGTAAATAAAATTGATCCCGAGAACAAATCTAAGAAAGCAAAGCCAGGGAAACCCGGAATTTATATACAATAGTCACCACTCTTTAATTATAACTTAGTATTTTATAATATACTTGAGAAAGGAAAATGATGTTAAAGAGCTTTACAGTAAAAAACGGAAGATTAGTTAGAACTAATGTAAAATCTAAAGGAAAACCTCAATGGATTCATTTAGATCATGCAAAATCTCCAGATTACCAAGAATTGAGTGAATTTGGAATCAGTAAGAGTGATTTTAATTTAGCACTAAATCCTGATCAAAGATCTCGTATGGCATCAAGAGGAAAGTATAAATTAATATTTCTCAATATTCCTGAAATAAATTCAAATGAAATTCTAACTCTTGGAATTTTTCTAACGGGAAAAACCATGATTACCATTCATAAGAAAACTTGTAAAATAGTTACAAAAATTGCAAATAGTTCAGAAAATCTTAACGATTCAGAACATGCCATATTTATTCAAGTATTAGAAGAACTTAACGAACTCTTTTTTGAAAGATCAAATAAACTTGATGAAGAAATTGATAAAATTGAAGAATTAATACATAAAAACAGCTCAAGAGACTTGATAAAAGATTTCTCAAAAATAAGAAAAAACTTAATCTTTCTTAACAAAGCACTAAATGAAAACCGAGAAATAATTAATCAATTATCTCATCACTCAGAAAAATTCAAATTCACCAAACTCGAACAATTTGAATTAAGTGAACTGCATATGGAAATCATTCAAATTGGTGACACAATAAAAATATATCGTGAAATAATTGGTAGTGCAATTGAAATATATAATTCAAGACTATCTTTGAATATAGGTAAAGTTGTACAGAGACTAACAATTGTCGGTTCATTTATTTTATTACCGACCTTGATTGCAAGTATTTACGGTATGAATTTCAAAATTGATTCAGGACCTTGGAATATGCCAGAACTATATTGGCAATACGGATATCCCTTTTCAATTGCACTAATGATTGGATCAGTTGCAGTAACATATTTCTATTTCAAAAGAAAAAACTGGCTTTAACTTTCTTTATATATTTTGAAAGAATCAATCTGGTTTATCAATAATTCATGTATCTTTCCCGTATTTGTTCCCAAATTAAATTTATGAGATTCATACGTCTTAAAATATATATATTCAAAAAATATATGATGTATGAATCCTCTTATTCCTTTTGAATTTTTAAAAACATTATCATAATCCAAATCCATATTTGTAAAAAGTGTAAAAATAATTTTTCCTTTCATTAAGTTTCTAATTACGCCATTCGGACCTTCAACCTGAACTTTCTCAGCACCTTTAATTGCAAAATCAATAGAAAATCTCTGCCTTAAATAAAAATCCATATTACGCTCAAAAGTAATATTTCCAGAGTAATAATATTTTCCGTCTTTTCTTATTTCTTCTTCAAATTTATTGAGTTTGAATCCAATATAGGCATTTCGACCTGACCAGAATTTTACCTCTTTAATTATATCATCAATATCAAAAAGAACATTAGTTACAATTACTTTTCCTCCTTTTCCAACACCTTTAGTTGCATGAGGTCCCTTAGAAACAAGTTTTCCACGAAGTATATCTTTTGCCATAGAAATAACTATCTGGAATTTTATTTAAGCTTTGAGATTATCTGGTTGATGGTCAACTTTTCCTCTTTCCCACTTGACATATCTCTAACTACAAATTTCTTGGCTTTTAACTCTCTTTCACCAACAAGAATTACATAATTTGAACCAGTTTTATTTGCATAATTCATTGCACTTCTAAGATTTCGAGCATTCAAATCATAGTTAGTTACAATTCCATTACTTCTTAATGAATTGATAATTTCCAGAGGATTAGTGTTAATTCCTACAACTGAAACTTTAGAATCGTTAACCTTAATTTTATCAGAAACCAAATCAAATAACCGAGTTATTCCTATAGATATTCCAACACCCGTCAAATCTTTTCCAGTAAGGTTTCTAACTAAAGAATCATATCTTCCGCCTCCACCAACGCTCATTTTCTGACCGATATCAATTTCATAAACATTTCCAGTGTAATAATCTAATCCTCTTGCTAAACTCAGATCAAACTCAACTCGAGTAGGATTCATTTGTAAATTTCTTATATCTGAACTCAAACTTTCAAATGGTGACAAATCAATAGTTAATCCTTTCAACTCACTTTTCAAAGTAGTCAATGAACCTCGAGTTCTAATCAACTTCAATAATTTTGAAACATTCTTCAAACCTTTTCCTTCAAGCTCTCTCTTCACGCCTGCTGCTCCAATCTTATCTAATTTATCAATAGCTCTCAGAATTAAAACAAAATCTTTCTTATTATAACCTAGTTCTGAAAATATCTGATTCATAACCATTCGATTGTTTACTCTGAAAATTGGTTTAATTCTGAGTCCGTAAAATCCATAACTCATACATGAAATTAATTCAGCATCACAAAGAGCGGAATTAGAACCTACAACATCTATATCTGCTTGAACAAATTCTCTTTTTCTTCCTTTTTGAGGATTATCATATCTGAACACTTTACCGATATTGTAAAATTTGGCAGGTAAAGGAAATTGTGTATTTCCAACAACTCGCGCAAGTGGAACTGTCAAATCATATCTCAAAGCAAGACCTCTTCCAGATCTATCTTTGAATTCATAAATCAACTTTTCATCCTCACCATATTTACCTTTCAAAAGTTTAGAATATTCAAAATTAGGAGTGCTAACTCTATCAAAACCAAATGTTTCAAACGCGTTCTTGAAAGATGAAACAATTGCTCCAAATTTCTTAGCATCAGTACCAAAATAATCTCTAGTTCCTTTTGGAGTTTGCATAATCAGTAGATACCTCCAAACTTATTAAAACTTAGTAAAAGGGAGAAGGCCGTGATTTGAACACGGGTCCTCCGCGCCACAGGCAGAGAGGATAACCAAGCTACCCCACCTTCTCCACTATCTATGTCTGAGTTGTTCCGTTTAAAAAACTTACTAGAACTCGAGCTAGAAATACTATTCCCGAATGTGGGGATAATCAACTCGTTTCATGATTAGAGATTTATTTGTGGGTTTAAAAGGCTTTTCACCGATACACTTTTAAACCAATTATTAGGGGTTAAAGTATGGCATTACACCCATTACACGAAAAAGAACAGATTAGAGCTATAGAAATAGAATTAGCTACAGCTAGAGATTATATTCAAGATGACCTTAGAAACTATATTAGTAGAATTATTGAACCGTATGATAAAGTTGGTTTAGATGATAGTATTTTTGAGTTTGCTGAATTGGTAGGATATAGAATTAATAATAATCGTTTAGATATTGCTGAGGATTTAGATGTTAAATCT
>JABIPN010000032.1 GCA_018698915.1 Candidatus Woesearchaeota archaeon | reverse complement strand
GCTTCAATTGGATTTGCTTACTTACTTGTCGGTGAAGTTATTGCTCAAAATATTTTGTTGGGAGGAAGTTTATTATTTGGTTCAGCAGTACTTGCTCTTTGGAAATATGATTTAAGAAGTGCGCTAAGTTAAATCTTTCTTACAAATTTTAGAACTTCTCGTTTCAAAGTATTTCCTTTTTCTTTGATAGAATACTCTGCTCTAACACTTGGAATTTTAAGTTGAAGAAGTTTAGATAAATCAATTGGTGTTCCTATGATTGCGATTTTTGCGCCAGATTTCTCAATAGTTTTTTTCAAATCCAATAATTGTTTTGGATAATAACCCATTGCAGGAACAATTTCTTTCAAGTGAGGATAATTTGAATATATTTTTCTTAGTGAACCAACAGCATGAGGTTTAGGATCAACAATTCTAAGTTTTGCTTGTTTAGCTGCAAGATATCCAGCACCATAGGACATTCCGCCGTGTGTTGTTGTTGGTCCGTCTTCAATGATTATTGCTTTTGTTCTTGGTTTTATTTTCTGATTCAATTTTATCAGTGAATTTGTATGGACAATTTTTGCCTTAGGATTCATGATTTTTACATTTTCAACAGCATTATCTATTTGTTTTTTTGTTGCAGTGTTTTCTTTATTTATTACAACAATATCTGCAGTCAGTAGATTTGTTAATCCCGGATAATACAATAATTCATGATTTTCTCTTAATGGATCAATAATTGTGATTTGTAAATCAGGTTTTATGAATGGAAAGTCATTGTTTCCGCCGTCCCACAGAATAACTTCAGAACGAGATTCTGCTTCTTTTAGTATTTCAGAATATTCTATTCCTGCTAAAACAGTTCGTCCCTTTACTAGGTGTTTTTCATATTCTTCTCTTTCTTCAATTGTAGTATTGTAATTATCTAAATCACCGACATAATTGTAAATTTGAACTCTTTGTTTTTCTAACTTACCATAAGGCATTGGATGTCGAATAACGGTGTATTTTACGTTAATTTTTGTTAGAAATTCTGCAACATAGTCAACAACTTGAGATTTTCCTGCACCAGTTCTTGCTGCAGTTACTGCGATAACTGGTTTTTTTGATTTCAGTTGAGTTGATCCTGGTCCAAGAAGCATGAAGTTTGTTCCGAGTGCTTGAACTCCTGCAGCAATTTCCATAACTTTCTGATTTGAGATATCAGAATAAGAAAGAACACATAATTCAATGTTCATTGATTTTACTAATTCAGGCAATAATGATTCTGAATAAATTGGGATTCCTTGTCCGTAATCTTCACCAGTTAGCGAATTAGGATATCGCTTATTTTCAATGTTTGGAATCTGAGCTGCAGTAAAAGCTACAACTCGATATTTATCATTGTCTCTAAAGTAAGTATTAAAATTGTGAAAGTCTCGTCCTGCGGCACCAAGTATAATCGTGCGAATAGGTTTCATAAAATAACTAATCTTTGGAGGTATAAAAATTATTCTAAGAATTCTTTTATAATTTCTGCAGCGTTATGAGTTGTAATTCCAGTATAATCATTGTCAGGAACCACTTCAACTAAATCCACTCCAATTAAGTTACCTTTCTTTAGTTGTTTAATTGCATTAATTAGTTGTGCGGGTTTCATTCCTTTTGGAACTGGATGATCAACACCAGGTGCATAAACTGGATCAAGAACATCAATATCAATTGTTACGTAATATCTTTTGGAATGTTTCTTTTTAATATCTTTGACTTTTATTACTTGAACTTTGTCAGATTTTTTTAGGAATTCTACCTCTTCCTTTATTTTTTTGAATCTATATCCGATTAAATATATATTCCTACATCTATGTAATTCTGAAACTCTACGAAGAACTGTGGCATGACTAAGTTTATGTTTGTAAACATCATATGCGTCAGCATGAGCATCAAACCAGAATACATCAAAAGGTTTTGAACTTGCTTCTAATATTGGAAGCGTAATTGAGTGGTCGCCCCCAATGAAGAAAGGATTTAATCCAGATTTCCATATTGCTTTAGCTTTGTTTCGGATTTTATCATTTGCTTGTTCTTGACTAAAATTATTTAGTCTTAATCCAGGAAATTTAACTCCTAGTTCTTTTCTTAATGCTGCCACGCCTTTGTCTGCGGCACCGGATTTAAATTCAGAATATAATGCAATTGGTGCACCGATTAATTGAAATGCCATGATTATTTAGTATTTGCAACCCGCTGTTGCAGCCAAGCTTGCAAGAGATTTAACTTCCGAGGATTTTTGTCCATTGATTTCCCACGTTGGATAAACAGTTATTTCTTCCAGTTTACAGACTTCAGGTTGAGCATCTTCTCCTCGTTCATCACATTCAATATAATTTATTTCCTTGAATGCTGAGCCAAATTCTTTCTTTTGACTTGCACAGGCGCCACACCAAAATGCACCATACATTTTTACACCTTTGTCTGTAAGACATTGTGCTAGTTCAACTTTTGCAGGATCTTCTTTAAAGAATAGGGAATTTGCTCCAAAACTTATAGTGATTATAATTACTAGTGCGATTGATAAATTTTTGATAGTTTTCTTTTTTAATTTCATAGTATACTAATTCCATGTACTATTGAGTCAGCATATATTGCTGCAGCAAGAGCCACCGTTATTAGCATAGTTAGTTTCATTAATTTATTTTTTCGACTCATTTTATTTCTCCCCAACCAATTAAATGCCATCTGCTGCCAAACTTTCGACTTATTGCGATTTTTGCACCCAAGTTTGCTGATATTGCACGCTTTAGGTTTATTACTGTTGTGTTTCCAATTTGATTTACAAGTCCCCACGTTGTTGCAGTTCCAATGTTTAGCACTAAAGGTTCATTTACTTTAATCTCTTCAATTTGTAAATCTTCTTTTGCACCAAGTACTTTATCAAATAAATGAGTTTCAATTTTTAGATTGTAAATAATTTCTGGAGTTTTTCCCGGATTTCCAATAACATTTCCAACTAGTGAATCTGTTTTTGTTTGTGAAGGATCAAGTTCTGTCTCAATAGCAACTGAACCACCTGGGCCTTTTTCACTTATACTTTTTTTACCTGCAACTATATTTTTTATTTTTGTTTTAACTGGAGTCCAGGTTGCAATTCCTTTATTTTCTGTTTTGAATCCCGGAGAAATTTCAATCTCTTGTCCAATTTTGAAAGTTCCACCAGTAATTGTTCCACCAAGAATTCCACCAGTCAATTTTTCAATTTTAGTTCCAGGTTTGTTAATATCAAAACTTCGCGCAATAATAAATGATGAATCGGCTTTTTCTTTTTCCTTTGGAGTTGGCATAAATTCTTCAATTGCTTCAATTAGAATATCAAGATTTGCACCTTTTTGTGCAGACATTGGAATTATTGGAACTTCAAATCCTAATGTGTTAGTTACAAATTTCTCAACTTGTTTGTAATGTTTTTTAGCTTCTTTTTCAGTAATTAGATCAACTTTGTTTTGGACTATGATTATATTTTTGATTCCAAGAATTTTTAGAACTGTTAAGTGCTCTCGAGTTTGAGGTTGAGGGCACACTTCATTTGCTGCAACCATTAATATTGCTCCGTCCATAATTGCTGCGCCTGAAATCATTACTGCCATTAATGTTTCGTGACCTGGAGCATCAACTAACGATATTTTTCTAATAAGTTCAGTTTTCTTTCCATCAACTTTTTCTTTGTTTGTAAAATTATTTTTTGCGTCTTTTCGGATTTCAATATCAGCGTAACCTAGTTTAATTGTAATTCCTCGCTTTAATTCTTCAGAATGAGTATCTGTCCATTTTCCAGATAGTGCAGAAGTTAGTGTTGTTTTTCCATGATCTACGTGACCAATTAGACCGATGTTCATGACTGGAAGTGACTCATTTTTCATAAGTTAGCTTATTGGGTGCGTTTAAAAGTTTTAAGATTGGAGATTATTCCATGTTTGTTGAAGGAAAGACTGAACTTGAAGATTTATTAAAACAATACAATTCTGGCGAAAGAGAAATTTCAGTTGAAGATTATACTCGTTCTGAAGCTGAAATAGGAATTTATGCTTATTTGAATCTTTTTACTGCCGCCTCAGATGGTGAAACTTATTTGGCTCCGAATACTAGACTTCGTAGAAAGGGGTCTTCTGAATCTGCCTTAGGTCAAAACATATTATTTACGTGGAATTTAAAGAAAATATTAAATTTGACAACTAATTATTCAAAAACAGTTAGAGAACTTACTGAATTTGGTAAATCTTTGCTATTAATTTGGAGAGAACATAATAATTTAGATTTACAAAAAGGAACAAAATTAGAAGATATTACTTAGCTACTCTTTTTTCCTTATTCTTTTTTCGAAAATTTCGAGATTCACAGTTTGGACAGACTATATCTTTTGTTTTAATTCTTGCAGGATTTGCTCTAACTACTTTCTTGCATTTCTTACACACGAATCTTCTATTGAATAATCTTACTTCTGCTTCTGGAATTTTCATTTTAGCCTTTTACTATTTCTTTCATAATTCTTTTGCCCATAATTTCCCAATAAAGAATTGTCTTTCCTGATTCAACATCTTTCTTAAGTTCATCAGGGATTTCTAGATCAAAAGTTTCGTAAGTTTCCATATCCATTATTTGTGCACTATTTTCTGAAACGGATAGCACATTTGCTTTTTGTTTCTTTAGATTTGGAACTGCGATATGAGCATGAGCAGTCATAACAATAACTGTTTTGTTTCCAGTAAACATATGTTTGGCTTCGACTCGGTATTTTGCATGACCATGTTTACCTGGTGCTGATTTTTGCATGTTTGTGATAATATGCGGAGCATCATTAATAACAATGTAACGACCTTCTTTTAATTTGCCGATTTCGGCCATAGTAATGTCTGACATGTTTTTGGTTAGAGAGAGAGATTTAAAAAGTTATCTTAATGCTTTTTCAATATCCTCACCTTGAATCGTTGAACGTCCCTTATATTTTGCGAATTTTATTGCCTTGTTTGTAATATCTTTTGCTTTATTTTCTAAAATTTCTCTAAGTTTTTTCTTTGCAGAATCAGAAACTCTTTGAGCTCCAGAATCTTTCATTAATTTAGACATTGCTGCCAGAGATAGTTTTGGCATGAAAATATAATTCGTTCAAAGTTTTTATAGTTGTAGTTTGTAACGAAGAATTGCACCAATTCCTCCGAGACCATCAAGTGTTTTTCCATCTCTACCGTCTTTATCGATAATAACCCAGCCTCCACCTTGTGCTTCAACCAAGTTTGAAATTTCTTCAATTTGATTCTCGTTAAAAGTGTCAGTAATTAATATCGATTCTACTGCACCCATCTTTATTGCCTTTCTAACTTTTTCTTCACCATAAGTTGCAAGATCTCGCGTTTTTCCAAGAACTCTAAAAAATCTCTCTGCTGCTTGTTTTTCTTTCACTAATGCTTCGTTTGCTAGAATGTCTTGAGATTTATCTACCACTTCTTGTAACCCTTGATCACCAACATATCCCACATCAACTACTGAAATTACTTTATCTTTAATTTCTTGATTTAGAAAGTTTTCATTATAGAATT
Organism: Candidatus Woesearchaeota archaeon; assembly: GCA_018698915.1. Taxonomy (GTDB): domain Archaea; phylum Nanobdellota; class Nanobdellia; order UBA10117; family ARS21; genus JAAZWY01. Next base: position 9,184 of record JABIPN010000032.1, on the reverse strand, counting down.
CTTCTTTTGATGGTCCCGGTCCTCCAACTAGAATGCCTTTGAGAGTCATCATTTGAGGATTAAATTCATTATTTACAGTATTAGCAACTTTTTGATAGAATACCCTGGCAAGGTTTTCTCTAACTCTTGCAAATCTTGCAGCAGATTGTCCTCCTGCTTTATATTTTCCTGGAACTGCTGAAGAAAAAGTATGAATTGTGTTTATATTTTTCCCTTTTAGTATTGCAATATTTGCTTCACGTCTATCTAGTAGAACTATTCCATATGTATCTTTATGTTCAAGCATATCTTCAAGAGGTTCAATAAAGAATTTCTGTCCACATTTATAGACTCGTGAAGAAATGTCTTCAGGTGGTTCAATTGACCAATATTTAATATCTTGCACTCCTTGTCGCTCAGATACGTTTCCTGAAAATGCTGCCAAGCCGTGTTCTGGTGTTTTTCCAAGATTTCTCAATTCTCGAGCCATCTTTTCAAGTGCAGCCGTAACATTTTTACGAGTTGATGCCGATTTAATATTTCTTGCAGTTGAAGCTTCAGAATCTATTTGATCAATAACTTTTTGGATGTGAAAACCTGCCGGTATATATACAGATACTAATTCAGTATGTCGTGCTTTCTTTTCAGATATTTCTTTAATCTTTTTCTTCAAAGAGAAGCGTTGTTTTTCATCCATATTTAAAGTTTGGATGTTATGAATAAAAGAGTTGCTATATATGTGTGAATTAATTTATCGTAATTAATATATATATGCCTGACGTTTTCTATATATTATGTCTGAGTCATATAAAAAGCTTGAAATTTTAATTGATAAACTTGTACCTTATTCTTTAGCTTTCATTATTATACATTTTATTCTTTTATTTATTATTCCTGATATTTTACATGACTATGAAAATATACTTTTGTTTTTTGAAGTATTTTTAGTTACTGTGGTTCTTGGCCTAGATGTAGTATTTAAGTATCGGAGATCTCAGGATAAGAAGAATTTTTTGAAACATCATTGGTTAGAAATTATTGCAGTTTTTCCTTTCATGGTAGTATTTAGAGTGTTCGAAGAGTTTTATTTAATTTCAAGATTGGCACCATTAGAATTAGCAGTAACAGAGTCACAAACAATACTTCATGAAATTAGAGGTGCAGATGCAGCAGTAGATGTTGTGCGAGAAGCACAATTAACTGGTCGTGCATCAAGAATAGGGTTGTTTAATAAAATGTTTAGACCAATTACAAGAGTTCCTAGATTTTTGAGAGGTGCTACCTTTTATGAACATCCATTAACTAGAAAAAATAAGAAACATCATAAGATTCATTATTTCCTTTATAGTAAACATGTTAAGAAATCTAATTAGTTATTTTCAGTTTTCCACCACGTTTTAGTAAAATTTCATTTACACGAGTTGTTCTACAAATAACATCTGAGGCTTGTTTAATTTTTAGAGTTTGAGGATGTTCGATTTTAATTTGATCAACAGTATCTCCCAGTCTGATTTTATTGGACTGTTTCCATTGTCTGATTTCTGAAATCATATTTTTTGCAAAGTCACCGAGTGCTTCTGATTTTGCGTCTTTAATTCCGAGAGACTCATATTCAGTTAAGTGAATGCTAGTTGTTTTCTTCTCTTTTTTGTATAAATTTTGATAAAGTTCTTCAGTTAAGTGTACAAAAATTGGTGCAAACATTTGAAGGATTCCATACAACGTGTTGTAAGTTGTCCACTGAGCTGCGTATTTTGTTTGCTTGTCTTCACCATACATTCTGCTTTTGATCATTTCCAAATAAAAGTCACAGAAATCATGTAAGAAGAAATCTTCAAGTTCTTGTCGTGCTTGTTTAATTTGATAATTATTGAAATATTCTAAATATCTTTCTTGAGTTCTTGAAAGTTTTGCCAGAATCCATTTATCTTCTAGCTCTAAATTTCTTGGTTTTCTTTTTGGAACTTTATCAAAATTCATAAATGTAAATTTGGCAGTATTCCAAAGCTTGTTCATTAGTTTTGTTCCACGAACTAATTCTTTTTCTTGATAAGGTGAATTTTCTCCGTAAAGGGTTGTTGTAGTATAATATCTGAAAGCATCTGCGTTGTATTTTTCAACTTGTTCTAACGGATCAATTCCATTTCCCTTTGATTTGGACATTTTTCTTCCGTGCGGATCAAGAACCATACCATTGATTACAATATTTTTCCACGGAACATCGTTGTGATGAACTAATGATTTTAGTAAAGTGTAAAATGCCCAAGTTCTAATTATATCCAAACCTTGCGGTCGCAAACTCATCGGTGTGTTTTTATTAAATAATCGCTCATTTTCTGCCCAACCCATTGCAATTTCAGGAGTAAGTGAAGAAGTCATCCAAGTATCAAACACATCTTTTTCCCCTAGAAGTTTCTTTCCTTTGTGTTTTTTTGGTTTGTCTTTTGTTGGATCTACAGGAAGTTCATTTTCTTCTGGAAGAATTACATTTCCTTTTTCGTCATACCAAACGGGAATTGGAATTCCAATATGTCTCTGTCTTGAAAGTACCCAATCCCATTGGAGATTTTCAGTCCAATCTCTTAAATTATTATAATAATGTTTTGGAGTCCAATTAACTTCTCTTGCTTTTTTGAGAAGTTTTGCTTTTAAATCAGTAAGTTTGAATTGCCATTGTTCAAGAATTAAATATTCTGGTTTATCTCCGTATCTATCTGTAACTTGAACTGTTTGTTTTATTTTATCTCGCTTCTTTAGAAGTTTCGCTTTGTCAAGTTGATTGAGAATTGTGTTTCGTGCCTCTCCAAGAGTCAATCCTGCGAATTTTCCAGCCTCTTCATTTAATCTACCATCTCTTCCTATGATTACTTTTAGAGGTAGTTTGTATTTCTTCCACCATTCTACATCGGTTTTGTCTCCAAAAGTACAAACCATTAATGCTCCAGTTCCAAAATCAAGCTTTACATCTTTGTCTGCTAGAATTGGAACTTGCTCATTTGTTAGAGGAACTGTTGCATGTTTTCCAACGAATTTTCCATATCTCGGATGTTTTGGATTAACAAAAACTGCTACACAAGCAGGAATAAGTTCTGGACGTGTTGTTGCAATTTGTAAATTTGTATTTCCAACTTTGAAATTTATATAGTTCAGGAATGTTTTCTGTTCTTGATCCTCAAGATCTGCTTGAGATATTCCTGTTTGTCCTGAGATTGAATACAATCCAGGTTCACTTGAACGGTAAACTCTACCTTTTCGGTATAAATCTAAGAAAGACTTTTGTGCAACTCGTGCTGCCCTTGGTGAAATTGTTGAGTAGAATAAATCCCAATCGTAAGAGTGTCCAAATCTATCAAATGTTTCTCTCGCAGATTTTTCAAGTTCTTTAGTTTCCTTTAATGCAATTTTTATGAATTTCTGCCGAGACATTTTTGTTGATTTTATTCCTAGTTTCTTTTCAACATATCTTTCAGTGGGTAGACCATTGTCATCAAAACCAATTGGAAAAAAAACATTATGTCCAGTCATTCTTTTGAAACGTGCAATTGTTTCAAACATTGTATAAGATGCTCCGTGTCCCATATGAAGTCTTCCAGAAATGTAAGGTGGAGGAGTATCGATTGAGAAAACAGGTTTTCTAGAGTTTGGATTAAATTTGTAAATATTTTTTGTTCTCCAAAACCGTTGCCATTTTGATTCAATTTTTTTATAATCTGGGCGTTTTTCTAATGTCTTTGGCATTGTTTAAGTTGTTAAGAGAGAATTATAAAACTTGCGAGGAATCATTTTATTTGTATTTCCAACCAGCTATATGAAGTGTATCCCAGAAAAATCCTTTATTTCGCTTTACTATAACGCGGAATCCAGCACTATCAAACATTTTTTGAATTTCTTTGTCGTTTTGAAGCCATTCTGGTGCTCTAAAAATTTTGAAAACCCGATCATAATCTATGAAATAGATTCTACCCTTTTTTGCCATTCTAAGGCTTAATGCTTTCAGAACTTTATCAGGTTCAGATAAATATCCCAATAATCCAATTGATGTTGCACCGTGTAATGAATGGACTTTCTGGTGTAAATTATGTCTTGCTTCACTATCTTCTAATATAAATTCAACATTTTCCAAACCATGTTTGTTTGCAAGTTTTGTAGCTTGTTTTAAACTTTTTTTAGATACATCAGTTGCAAGAATATGTCCTCCAGGACCCACTAATTTAGATAAATCCTTTGCTAATTCTCCTGAGCTTGCACCAATATTCAATATCTTACGGTTTTCAAATCCTTCAAAATGTTTTAGAATATGTTTGTGAGTTTTTGGTTTTACAAATAGATTATATGAAAATTTTTGTAATGATGCTGAAGAATCTAGCAGTTTTTGTACAATAAGCGGTTTACTCTCAACAGTTCTCATCAGATAAAGTGGAATCCCGAGAGCTACAAACATTGCACCAGTTGCAGTAGTTATTGGTTCAATTCCCCCCATTAAAAACATAAGTGTAAGTCCAAGCACAACTGGAAGTGCTTTCCCAAATGGAACTTTAAATGTTCTTTCAAGCTCAGGTTGAGTAAATCTCAAGATAGTTACACTCATAACAACCATTGCATACATGAAAATTGCTAGAGGTAACACCAATTCCAGAAGTAATTCATAGGATCCTGAAAGAATAATTAGACCCGATAACACTGCCTGTACAAGTATAGCGATATAAGGTGTTTGGAATTTTGGATGAATTTTTTGAAGTGCTTTTGGCAATAATCCATCTCTTGCTAATGCGAAAATTAATCTTGGAGTTGTAATAATCCATGCTGCAGCACCACCGAAAATGTTCAAGAAAATAAGTATTGTTAGTATTTTCCCGCCAGTTGTTCCCATAATTGCGTTTGCTACCAGAATTAATGGTGCACTTGAAGTAGAAAGTTCTTCCCAGCCAACAGCACCTAGTGAAACAGAAACTACTCCAATTGCAAGAAATGTTACTGCTAAAGTTCCCCACATCATAACTTTAGGTATAACTTTCTTCGCATCTTTTGTTTCTTCTGCCAGATTTGCAACAGTTTCCCATCCGAAAAAAGTTTCAAGAATGTAAACCATTGCAATCACTAAAGATACTTTTGGAAATACATCTAAGAATTGAATCTTACCGAAATCAAAATAATAAACACCCCAGCTAATTAATGTCCAAAGAGACATTATTGTAATTATTGAAAATACAACAAGCATTTTTACTGAGAGATCAACTCCTTTGAAAGAAACTATATTTATTAATCCTACAATTCCTAGTGCAATTACTATTTTCAAAGTGTGAGACATGTCAAAGAAACCAGTTAGATATTCAAGACATCCGATAGATAACATTGCAATTGTAACATTTGCGACAAGCCAAGAAGTCCAACCAACTAAAAATCCACCAAATTCTCCAAAAGCTTGTTTAGTATATTCATATACTCCTCCTGCCTTCGGGAACATTCCAACTAATTCTGCAAAACATGCCGCCACGAGCATCGCAATTATGGCAACAGCCACCCAGGATATTATGGATGCAGGACCTGCAATTGCTGCTGCGATTCCAGGTACGAAAAATATACCTGTTCCGATTATTGCATTTATTGCCAGAAGAATTAATACACTAAAGGAAATACTTTTCTTTAACTCAGGTGCACCTGTTTCTACCACACTATTCTGATAAGATTATAGATTAAAATTGTTATCTACCACTTATTAGTGAACATTTGAAAATAGTTAAAAGTTATTAGTCTATGTAACAATTATGGATTACTTTATTGAACGAGGTTTAGAATTATATAATTCTGAAGAAAAATCTTGGTCTAGAGGAGATATTTTGGGAATTATTTCTTCTCAACAAGCTCAACGAGACCTTGAAACAGAATTATTTTCTCAAGAAACCGTTCAGAAAAAATCTTCCAGATTTGAGAAAATAGCCAGAAATGCAGGAAATTATATTTTGGGAGGTATTGCAGTAATTGGTTTAGCTTTAACTGGCTCTGCCAAAGATATGATATCTTCTTTGGATGATAAAGTTGTTTATAATTCTGATAACAATACTCAATTTGTCCCATATTCGGGAATTGTTCAAGAAAACCCAGTTACTGATGGACAAAAAATTATTTTAGAAGAAAATGGAAAAATTACTACTTTTGACACAACAGATTTCACATTTACACAAGGTCAAACTCAAATTGAGGGCTTGAAACATCTTCGAATCGATAATGGAATTTCTTCTTTCAAGAAATCTGATGATCAAGGCTTTAAGTTATTATCTTATGATGCAGAGGGTTTTTTGAATGTTATTGAGTCTTCACCTGTTGGCAATGAACCTACCTGGTATATTGTGCCTCATTATTCTGATGGTAATTATATTTTGAGAGCAGGAGTTAACAGCGGAGTTGTCAGGGAAGATATTGAGTTAGGAGAAGAACAAGTTATTTATTCAAATGGTTTGGTTTCAAAGCTTCGAATTGAAGAGGATTTTAATTTATTTGTAGCTGAGGAAAATATTAATGGTAGCATCCATGAACGGTTATTACTTGTTGATTCAAAGGATATCTTAAATACAAAAATTATTTATGATGGACCAGTCGATTTTGTTGAATTTTCTAATGAATTAATTTATGTTGGAATTGAGAATCAACAAAATTATCAAACTACAGATATTCATGTTTTTGATTTAGAAGGAACGCAAGTAGAGAATTCTATTGTTGATTTAATCCCTAATTCCTTTGATGTTGATGATGGAATTTTGATTAATATTGAGAACAATGGTACGATTTATGCTGTTAATGTTTCCACAGGTAATAAAGCAGTTGTAACAAATTCTAATACTGCCAAGAGCAATATTGATATTGAAGGGGGAATTGCCACATGGGTTGAAGATGGAACGCGAGTTGGTTATACTAACAAATTAGATTATAAATTATTTGAGGATTCTGTTGAGGATTCGGAGTTTGAACTCAAACCTCAGCGTGTTTTTATCAACTCAGATCCCAGAGGCATTCTAACTGACGGAAATAATATATTAGTAAGAAATTATACTAATGATATAAAAGTTCTAAACCTTGGAGATTATCAAGTTACTAATTTTAAGCTCGCAAATAATCCTGATAGTTTAAATCAAATTTATATTGGTGATGGACTTGTGGTTTTTGGAATAGATCACGAGGATAATACTACTTCGTTACATTATAAAAATATTATTTCTGGTTATTCTGAAAGAATTTTCGAAAGTCAAACAGAACTACTTGGCAATACAGATATGACTATTGACAGTTATGAAGATAGAATTATATTTGATTCATTAACGGGAATACATGTTTTTAACATAAGTAATGGTGAAACTAAGAGTCTTGAGAATATTGCTCAAGATATTCATAGACCCGAAATTTCCGGAGATAATATTGCATTTTTATCTGAAGACACATTATATATAACAAATGATGATTTTTCTATATTTGATGAACTACCGGAAGTACATAGATTTAAGTTAGAAGGTAACCAGATAGTTTATACCAAACGAGGCGAGCCTTCTGAACTCAGATTATATGATATCAATAATAAAACTGATCGTTTATTAATTAATGATTTTAACTATTCCACCGCAGATATTTATATTACTCCATATTTTCACTTTAGTAATGGAAATATTTCTTGGGCCGAAATGGACTATATTGAAGAAACTACCAAGCATTATATTTATAATATTGCCGAAGATAATGAGCTTCTTCTTAGTGAAATCTCAGGAATTAGTTATGTACCTAGCTTTGAAGGAAAGATAATTACTTGGATTGGAGATTCTAATACTCAGGATAAAAAAGCGTATTTTGCAGATATTAATGGTTTAACTTTTAATATCGCTACAGATTTATCAAATCAAAGTGATAATAGTAATAATTCGGAATTAGAACAATTGTTAGATCAGATTAGCATTCTTGAGAATGAGACAATTGCTCAACAAGGTTATTCAAATCAAGCAAATCAAACTTTGGCAGATATTCGCCAAGAATGGGAAAATGAGAATGTTACAAAATCATCAGAATCTAATGAAGAATCTAATGACGAATTAAATTATGGTTTATTGATAGGAACTACTGCAGCAGCACTTACTGTTGGGGGATTTTTGTTGCAAAATCGCCAGATTAGAGAATTAAAACGCAGAGCTATTGATCCAATTTCAGAATTAATTGGATTTGACACTGATTCAAAATCACTAATTGTACCAAAGGATTCTGTTGGACTTGATTCTCAAGGGAATGTTGTAGTTCATGTTCATGGAGATCAATATAATACCTTGATGCAGGCAGGCAGAGAGGCAGATGTTAATGCTTATATTGGGAACGCAGATGATAAGTGATTCGAATGGTCTGATGAAGATATTGATAAATATCGGAATGAATATAGCCTCTAATTTCATTGAAAAGTAGTGTCACTTCGGAGACTTTATAAATCTCAAGATATGCGCTTTTTTAGAATTAGAGATTAAAATGGACGAATATCAATTACGAAGAGAAGCACTTTTTGATGCGGAAGTTTCTGCAGTTCAAAATGGAAATACTGAAGAATTTTACAGAATTAATGCCGAAATATCAGCATTAGATGATAAATTTAGAAATGTTCAAGAAGTAAAGGAAACGTCTAGATTCAGAAAGTTTGGAAATTATATTTTAGGTGGGCTTGCTGTAACAGGTTTAGCTCTAACTGGCGCAGCAAAAGATATGGCAGGAAGTTCATTAGAAGATTCTGTTGACTCACTGTTTGCTGGATCAAATGATGCTCAAATGGTTAACAATTTATCTGTTAATCAAACGGTTACTAATGGAGATTATGTTGCAAATTTGGAAGATAATCGACTTATTAATATTATTAATATTGAATCAGGAAGCGAAGTACAAATTTCTGGAAATCATTACGAAGTCGGAAGTATGGCCATCGACGGAGATTTACTTCAATATACAACAAGGACCTTGCAAGGAAATGAAGGAATATATCAATTAAATGAAATTAATTTGACTACTGGAGAAATTTCTACTTTGAAAGAAGAGACTTCTGCAGATACACCTGATTTTTATGTAAATCAAGATACTGATGGAGTAAACAACGTTTATGTTGATAATGGCGCTGTTGTTGTAAATGGTGAAATTGTATATACTCTTGGAAATAACTCTTTGCCAAGTTTAAATGGTGATTCTGTTGCTT
>JABIPN010000004.1 GCA_018698915.1 Candidatus Woesearchaeota archaeon | reverse complement strand
GAATTCCATTGTTTAGAAATCATCTCAAACGGCGATTTATGTAAAGTCATAAGTTCTTCTTCTGGAATTATAGCACTTAATTTATTCAAAATCTTCCGATCAATAAATTGACTTAATTGTTGAGTGTCTCCACAAATCAAAACACGCTTACTTTTCAACAAAGCAATCAAAAGCTTAGAAAGTTCAACAGTAGATGCTTCATCAATAATAACTAAATCAAATTCTTCATGCTTCAAATGAATTCCAACAGAATCAATTGTTGAACCAATGATTAGAGATTCTTTTACAACTGCATCATAATCAAATTTCTTTCCTAATTTGTTCTTCAGTGAAAACTTTTTTACTTCAGGACGTTCAATTGAAGTATCAGAACCAATTCTCAAAACACCGTCTTCATCCAGAAGTTTACTCAAGACATTATCTATTGCCAAATTTGTAGCAGAACAAACCAAAACACGCTTCTTCAATTTAATCGCTTGCTTACAAATCTCCGAAATGCATTCAGTTTTTCCTGAACCACCTGGACCTTCCACCGGAACAATTCCTTTTTCTAAATCCAATAGACTCAATGCAGTTGAAATAACGTCACTCTGACTTTCAGTAAAACCTTTCCCAACAAGTTTACTAACTTTTTTAATCTGCCAAGATTCATTACTTTTTCCAGAATAAAGATTTTTAACAAAATTAGAGTATTCTTTAGAATTAGAAACTTCCTCAAGATTCTTCAACATATTATCAACTAAAAAAACTAAATCTGAAGTTGAACTAACTAAAACTTTTGAACCTTGAGAAAAATCAACATCTGGTCGAACTCTAAAATAATACTTACCTTTTCGATAATGTTCAACAATTGCATCACCATCATCTACCAAAACTCGTTCAGAAGATTGAAACTTAATCTTTCTATCAATTAGTTTAATTCCAACAATCAAATAATTTCCAAAATCTTCAACATTAGAAACTTCACCATAACTCCTTCGACCAGAATTTATAGACGCATGATGCTCACGCAGGATTTCTAAATATGATTTAAATAGTTCTAACACTTCCACAAAAATACTCTACTAACTTGATTTATAATTCTTTATTCAATTTGTCGAATGTCTAATATTCATCAAATTCACGTTTTCTAGGAAGCCAGGAATCATCGTCATCATATGTTTCAATTCCCCAGTCTGCAGGAGAAAGACTTTCATAAATATTAACAGTTTCAGGATCTACATCGGGTTCTTCAGGAGGAGTCCAATTTAATATTTTATCAGTGTTAAGCAACCAATAATGAATCCGCCACTCTCTACCATCCCATAACGTGGTTTCTTCACTTATAGTTTTAAGAAGTCCCCAATCTTGAAATTGATAAAACATATTTCTATCAGTAGGTTCTAGCATATTATCAATAACTCTATCTTGATAACCAAAAAAACCAAGAAGATGATCTGCCATGCTTTCTGCTGCAGGAAATTCTTCTGGAGCCATACCCACTAATCTAACAATCGCATCAGCCAATGTTTTATAATTTATTAGTCTATCAGCATCATTCTGAACCATAACCAGTAACCGGATTTAACGATTATAAACGTTTCACTTAGCAGTAATAATATATTAATAAAACTCAACAAAAAGAGGATAATGATCTGATCCATGTCTATCTTGCTTCTCAAAATCATATTCTCTTTGAGCAAGATCCTCACTAACAATAATTCCGTCGAGTTGCAAACCATTACTAATCGTGCGCCCGCGAACAATATCTGTTAAATTATGTTTGCGCAGGCGTTTTCTATTACTACGTTTCTCAAAAGGAAACCACTGATTCAAATCAATACCTAAGATATTTGTGCCCGTCCCCAAATGATCTAACATTTCATCCAACTGCCTTCTCCGAGTTCTTGGACCGGCATGATGTTCCAAATGCCCATTAATTATTGTCTGAGATTCCAATTCAGAAACCGAATAATTCAAAGTTTCCTTCCAACCAAGTGCTCTGGAAAGCGGACCATTTCTTCTAGTTTCATAAGGTAAACCTTTGGATTCTGCTGAAGGTTCTTTCAGCAAAGTTACCAAGTAATAAGGAATTCCACGACGAACCCAATCAAGAGTCTGATCAAGATACATGGATCTACTCTTTGCATAAGCTTCAATTTCATCAAAAAAATCCGGTGAAACTTCCTGTAAAGTTATTATATCCGGAGATAAATCATCAAACATCTCCAATGCTTGAGAAGTTCTATTATTGTTTGGGTGTGTATTCCAGTTTAATATTTTCATTGATATAAAGAACGATAAAATCGATCTCCGAGTGTTTGTTTAAGGTACCATGAAGTTCTATTAATATAATTACAATCATCAGGAGAATTAGCAAAATCTTCTACAATTTTATCCAATAAACCATATCTCCAACCCCAACCTGTTTTATTTCCTTTCTTGTCAGGAGAACACATAAACGGAAATCTAACAACTTCAAGACGATCAAGTAAAGGTTTCAATTTTCGAATACTATCTCCGTCAGTGTGACCGTGTACAATAAGTGCATTTTTTATCTGACCAAGAGAACGAGGTTCAGAAGTAACTAAATTAATTACAACATCTGCTTTAGGAAGAATATTATTTCTATTAATTCTTAACCTTTCTCGATAATCTATTTCTACCACAAAATAATTATACGCAGTACTTATTAAAAAACTTTGTTGAGTACAGCGATTATCTTCCCTTACACTTTCCATCACAACTCTCACAAGGAGAGTCAGGAGTGGCTTGCGTAACATATTTCAATTCAATTTTAACAGGATCTACTTTAGCTAAGTTGTTATCATTGTCACCAAGATCTGAATCAACATTAATGTTCAAGTCTTGTGATTTTGCAACATGATTTGCTAAACTATCAAGATCTATTGAATAACCTTCTAATACTTTGTTAATTCTACCATTTTCCAGTTGAGTACCACTCAATTCTCCAGAAATTCGATTCATCAAATCAAAACTGTCACTGTCAGCTGTAAAAGTTAGTCCAACATAATTTTCATCAAGAATTCGCTCCATCGCACCATTAAGATATTCTCCTGCACGGACTCGCTTCTCATTATGACTCATTTGAGCTGAACCCGAAGTTGTAAGTCCCATAATTTGCGTAGAACATGTGTTAATTATTCTTGCAATCTTTCCATAAGGAAATTCTTCAAGATTTAGTATAACTTGATCAGTTTCTGCTATAATTTCTTCAAAGTCTTGTTTGTGTTTTTCGTATTCATCCATTTTAACAGAATTCGGTAGACATGTCACTATATTAAAGTATCGATTGCTCAAAATACTTCAGAATTATTTCAATTCTTCAGCTTGTTTCTTTGAAAGAATTCTCCAACATTCATGAGTTGCATCCTTTGCTGGTGATTTAGCAACTGCGAAATATCGTCCACTCTTCTCTCTGACCTCAAAGTCGCTCGTTGTAAATTTTGACTTTGACTTGACGTCATAAAAGCTTAGTTCTGCCATAACATTGCTAGCAAAAGATGGTTTAAAACAATTTCTTTACTGAGAATATTAGCGAGATCTTAGATTGAGTATAGTACTACCAACTTTACTTGATTTAGGATTCTTGTTTCTTGAAGGTCTTGAAAAACTTGAAGGTCTTGATTTCTTATTACCAAAACTTCGTGATCTTCCTTCGCTAGGTTTAGAATCATTACGGTTTGATCGTCTATTACCAAAACTTCGTGATCTTCCTTCGCTAGGTTTAGAATCATTACTTCTTGGTCGT
>JABIPN010000031.1 GCA_018698915.1 Candidatus Woesearchaeota archaeon | reverse complement strand
TTGTATCGGTAGCTCAAAAGCAATCTTTATAAACCTCACAAATTAAACAGAATCAGACAAAGTTAGTGAAAGCGAACTTTGATCGGACTAATGTTCTATCAAGTTTGTTTAAATCTTTGTTAAAAATATAATGGCACGAATTCACGCAAGAGTAAAAGGAAAGTCTGGGAGTTATAAACCTCTTAAGGCCGAAGTACCTAACTGGGTTGATAAGAAACCTAATGAAGTTGAAGCTTTAATAAAGAAGTTCGGAAAACAAGGTATGTCTTCAGCATTAATCGGACTCACACTAAGAGATTCTTACGGAATTCCTTCTATTAAGACTTTAACAGGAAAAAGTATTACTCAAATTCTAAAAGAAAATAAACTCACTGGAGAAATTCCGGAAGATTTGAGAAATTTAATTATAAGATCTATTACTATTAGAAAACACTTGGAAACTAATAAGAAAGATAATGTTAGTACTCGAGGACTAAGATTGACCGAGTCAAAGATTTTGAGACTACAGCTGTATTACAAGAAGAATAATCAATTGCCTGAAGGTTGGACTTATAATCCTAAACGGGCACAATTACTAATTAAATAAAATGGCAAAACGAAGTAAATTAAAGGTAAGAAAAGGAAAGAAGAAATGGTTTCCAGTCAAAGCACCAGGAATCTATAATAAAGCATTGCCTGAAATTACAGCTTATGAACCTGCAGAATTAGTGGGTCGAACTGTTTTAATTAGTATGAAAGAACTAACTGGATCTTCAAAAGATTCAAATATTAATGCTAAATTTGAAATTGTCAAAGTTCAAGGAGATACTGCAATAACAGAAGCTATTGGATTATTTGTTCAAGATGCTCAGATTTCAAGAGTATCTAAAAGAGCAAGAACAAGAATTACTTTTGTTTTCTATGCAAATGATAAAGATGGGAAAAAGATAAAATTCAAAATCTTACTTGCATCAAAGAATTTGCTTTCAGGATTAGTTCAAAATGAAATTAGATTGCTTTCAGAAAGTATTATTGAAAAGATGGTTAAGAAAATGACTGCAGAAAATATATTTACAATTGATACATCAAAGAAAGTTTCTACTGAATTAAAGAAACAAACAAAACCAATTTATCCTTTGAATGATGCAATTATTTGGAAAGCTTCGATAGTTCAATAGTCTTTTGAGTTTTCATATATAAATAATTTTATGAGTAAAGAAGTTTATCAATTCCAAACTAAAATTCATAATCACGACGAGGCAGTTAGAATGGACCTTGATGAATCGCTAGGAGACGAAGCAATTCGAATAAGTAGGGATGACGACAACATACAAATTTATACTATGCTTTTGGGTGGAAAATTATGCGTAATTAAAAGTTACTTCAGTCCCTTAGCTGAAAATGAAGATAAGTTTAGACTGCATGCAACAGTAGAAGTATCGCCGCCAGGATTACCGTGCGAACTTGAAGCAAAACTTCATGAATCAAACTACTATCGTAAAGTTTAATAATCGGCTTCAATAATGATGCAATTATTGTTTAATTTGCTAAATTTCTTAAAACAAAATAATAAATGAGTGCTACAATAGTAATCACAATTATCCAATTTCTTGATAATGACCTACTTATTCTTTTTTTATGATCGTGTCTTTCGTGAGTTGAACTAGGTGGGGCTCTTGGCATAATATTACTTAATTTAATATAATAAAAATCTACCTTAACCTTAAACTATCAATAGGTTTTGGACTAATTGTTTCAATTCTAAATCTCTTATGAATATGTCTTGCTAATGAAATTGTTGCAGATTTTTCTCCATGAACAACTAATACTTTTCTTGGTCGTGGTTTTATCTTTTGCATGTAGTCCATTAATTCTTTGAAGTCTGCGTGACCAGATAATGAAAATGATGAAACTTCCATCTTCACATCAAGTTGTTCACCATCAAGTACTACTTGTCGTTCTCCTTTTTGCATTCTATCTCCTGGACTATTATGGAATTGATAAACAACAAATGCGATTGAGTTTTTTGGATCATCATGTAGTTTTTTCAAATATTGAACTGAAGGTCCACCAACAAGCATTCCAGATGTTGCGATAATAATTGCAGGTCCACCGTCAATAACTAACTGTCTTTCTTTTCCAGAACCCACTCGTTCAAATATATCTGATAATAGTGGGTTTTTTCCAGAATTAACTAAGTCTTTTAGTTCATTCCCTAAGAATTCAGGATAGGCGGTATGAATGGCCGAGATATCCCAAACCATTCCATCAATATATACTGGAATATTTTTGATCTTCTTCTCTTCAAATAACTCTGCTATGAGAACCATTATTTCTTGAGCTCTTCCAACTCCCAATACTGGAACAAGAAGTTTACCTTTTCGTTTTACAACAGCTAATGCATGTGCTTTGAATTCAGTTTCAGATTCGATCCGATCTGGAGATATTCTATCTGGATTTCCATAAGTTGCTTCAGTTATGAAAGTCTCAACTCGAGGATAAATATGACTTGCTCCGTTGAACAACTTTGTATTAACAACTTTGTAATCTCCAGAATAAAGTAAATTATGGAATCCGTCACCAATATTGAAGTGACACATTGCACTTCCAAGAATGTGTCCTGCATTATGTAGCGTTAGTCTTACATCAGGAGTTATATCTGTAACCACTCCGTATTCCATAGCTATCGTATTCTTTACTACTTGTTTAACTTCTTTTGAAGAGTATATTTTCTTGTTACCTTGCACGGAAGCGATTTTGGAATAGTCTAATTGCGATATGGCCATGATATCTCGAGTTGGAGCAGTACAATATATTGGACCATTATATCCGTATTTGAAAATATAAGGTAGGAATCCACAGTGATCTAAATGTGCGTGAGATATAACTACTGCATCTAATTCTGCAATATCAAATTCAGGAACATTAATTCTAGGATAAGTTGAGGAGTCGGTAGCAGCAGGATTAATGCCACAATCAATTAGTATGTTACTTTCGGGTGTTTGAAGTAAGAACGCGGAACGTCCAACTTGTTGAGCTGCACCTAAGAATGAGATTCTACACCACATTTCTGAATCTTCTCTAGATCTTTTAAATTCATATATTCGTTCACCAACTTTATTTAGGAATTTTCTTCTTTCTTTTGAGTCTTCGTGAAGAACTCTTCGAATTAAATTTGTAATTTTAGAAGGAATAACTGAATCTCGCCTAACTGTGGGACTCCATAATGTTTCTTCTTTGATTTTTTTGATTAAAGCACCCCTTTGACCAATCACATCATTAGGATTCTGAGCATCAATAATCATAACGCTTCTTGCTGGTTCAAATAATACTTGAGTTATATTTGCTGACTTAGGAACAATTTCTCTAACAATTTCTTCAGCTTTCTTTTCTGTTTTAAGAATATCAGGATCTAAACGTAATTCAATTCGCTTTTTGAATTCACTAACTAATTCTCGAATTAAAGGTATGCCATTATTGAAGAATTCTTTACTTTTTGTATAGAGAATTATGTTTGCTCCCTCATAGCTCTGATTAGAAATCTGTTTACTTTTAGGTATTTTATCAATAATTTGATGTAGTACTGATGCCATAAGTGATTATATTTTTTATTCGTTGAGAATCATAGATATGTTCTTATCCGGTAATCTTCGATATCCTTTTTTGTCAATAACTGCAATGCTTATTCCATCTCCACTTGCTGAGTCTCTTCGAATTGCTGAGTGAATGGAACGAACTGCTAAGTCTACTGCTTCGCTTTCAGACATATTTTCTTTGTATGCGTCTTGCATTAATCCAAGAACAAACATCATACCAGACCCAGTTGCTGTGTATGGATCTTCAATTGAAGCTCCTGATGGATCTAATGATCTTAATCTAAATGAACCATCTTTAGTTAATCCTGCAATAATATTTTGCATCATGAACGGTTGGTAGGATTTGAATCCACTGTAAATTATATTTTGTAAAACTGCAGCCAGATTTTCTAGTGTTGCTTTCTTACTCGATTCTAATTCATATAATTTCATTTCAGCTTGTAAATGTTTTAGAATAACTTGATTATCTGATACAGTTCCGGCAGTTGTCATTGCTAGAAATTCAGTAATTGGAAATACTTTATCTACTTTTGAGATAATCATATGTCCCATTGTTACTCTATTGTCGGTTGCAAGAACCACTCCGCCATTATAACGCATAGCAAGTGTTGTTGTTCCCTTCTTTGGTTCAATTTTTTGGTTATTCATCAATGTCACCTAAAATGATAATAATAGACTTGATTTAGAATTTAAAAGGTTTTCTAATGGAAATTTAGTAAGTTCTTGCGAAATACAGGTGTTTTTTGTCTCGTTCATATCCTAAGGCTTGTCCGACTAATTTCTTTTCCATTTCTTGACCTTTCTTATTATTTCCATTCCAAGGAAGTCTGACGATTCCGCCAGTAGTTTCTAATATTTTTTTAGCTTGAGCAATTGTTTTTGCATCGTGAATTTGTTTTCTGAAGGTTCTTCGAGATTTACTATAAATTGATTTATCTATTTGATTTAAGAGTTCAGACACGTATTTTGATGTTCTTGATTCTGCGATTGTTGTTTTATTTCCATTATCTCTTCTAGCAATAGTTACTTTCTTTTTGGCTAGATCTCTTGGTCCAATCTCAATTCTAATTGGAACTCCTCGTGCTTCCCAATTATAGAATTTTTCACCAGGTCGTTTTCTTGTATTATCAATATGAACTCTAATTCCTGTCAAATTATTTTTGATTGATTCTGCTTTTGCTAAAACTTTCTTATCAGTTCCAATTGGTACTATTACGACTTGAAATGGTGCTAAGGTTGAAGGAAATATTAATCCTGTATCATCTCCGTGAATTGCTAAAGTTGATCCTAAAGTTCTTTCAGAAATACCATAACAAGTTTGCCATGCATGTTTTTCTTTTTCGTCTGAGGCGATATATTTTATGTCAAATGCCTTTGCCATCTTTTGGCCAAGATTTATTACTGAAGCTAGTTCTATTGCCTTTCCATCCGGCATAATTGTGAAGAAATCATAGTTGTATTCTGCTCCAGCAAATACATCCCAATCTGGAACTCTAAGCATAATATAGGGAATAAGCATATCATCAAAGAATTCTTTGTAAACTTTTACTGCTTCTTGAATTTGTTTGTCTGATTCACTTTTTGTAGCGTGAACGGTATGTGCTTCCTTGAATTTAGTAATTTCTCTAACTCTCAATAAAGGCTTAGTCATCTTAGTTTCCCATCTAAATACAGGAACTGTTTGATATATTTTTAGAGGCAAGTCTCTCCAACTTCTAGTCCATAATGAGAACATTGGATACATTGCAGTTTCAGATGTAGGTCTAACAATTAATTCTTCATCTAGCGTTCGTCTTCCAATTTTTGTTACTCGAAGTGCTTCACCTTGAAATCCTTTTAGAAAGTCCGACTCCTTTTCAAAAACCGAAGCAGGTACAAAAAGGGGGAAATATGATTCATTATGATCTGTAGCATCAAGTAAATTTTCCATTCTTTGAATCATTAATTTCAGAGATTTATACCCATAAGGTTTCCATGCACCAACGCCCTTTATTGGATATCTATCATCAATAATGTCGGCATAATGCATCACTTCGTCATACCATTTTGAGAAGTTATCTTTGGAAACGTTTAATTCTCGCGCCATATTAGTTGTAGAAGAAAGTAGCATAAAAGGGTTTTGAAAGCCAAGAGAAATTATCTAATTATCAGGGTCTGGTAGACAAACTAAGTTCAAATTAATTACTGTTTCTAACATAGAAATCTTAAAAACCAAATTTTACCTAATTAATTTATGAAGATTGCAATAATCGGAGATATGCATCTGGGATTTGATCATCATGGTCCTCGAAAAAATGATTCGTTCATAAATGCAAGAGAAGCCTTTGATATTGCCATTTCTGAAAAGGTTGATTTAATTATTCAAACAGGTGATTTGTTTCATGAGCGTTTGCCTAAACCTGAAGTTTTAAGTCCTGCAATTCAATTGATGAATTCAGTTAAATCTAAATTAAATTCTCCAAAGATAATCAATAGAATCTATGATGGAAAAGAAGAGTTGTTGAATAAAGAAATACCACCAATTGTTTTAATTTATGGAAATCATGAAAAACGTCCACCTGAATATATAAACCCATTACAAATGTTGCATGGTGCAGGTTCAGTTTATCTAATGGAGCAGGAGTCTTTAGTAATTGAAGCAGGAAAAGAAAGGATTGGAATCCATGGTCTTTCAAGTGTTTCTGAAACTTATGTTAAAGAGCTTGTAAAGGATTGGAATCCTAAAGCATTTCCAAACATGAAGAATTTACTTCTTATTCATCAAAATTTTCAAGAACTTCTTCCTAAACAACCACCTGAAACTATGAGTTATTCAGATTTACCATCGAATATGGATTATCATATATTAGGACATATTCATTGGGCTCAAACTGAAAAACATCCTAAAAGCAAAGCACCAATTGTGTTACCAGGTTCTACGGTTATGACTGACTTGAAATGGATTGAAAGTAAATCTAAGAAAGGTATTTTGATTGTAGATTTCAAAGAACGAATTTCTTCTAAATTTGTTGAATTAAAAAATTCAAGGATATTGCATTATGAAGTAATTAATGCAAAGGGAAAGAAACCTTCAGATATAACTAATGAAATTCAAGAAGATATAATTAAGAAAATTGAGTATCATAATCATAAGTTAATTCCATTATTGAGATATTCTATTCGTGGTGAATTAGCAGATGGATTTATACCGAGTGATGTATCATTAAGACCTTTAGTAAAAAAATATATTGATCGTGTTTTAATCAAAATAGATAAATCAAAATTAACTTCCAAAATTCTTAGTGAAAAAGCAAAGTTAGTTTCTGATTTAAAGCAAAATAAAGTTTCGGTTGAAGCTCTTGGAATAAAAATTCTTTCAGAAAAGATGAAAATAAAAGATCTTGATAAATTGAGTTTTTTGTTTAATGCCCTTGGTGATGGTGATCTTGAAGCTGCGGAGAAATTACTATGATTGATAAAGTAAAATTAACAAATTGGCGAGTGCATAAAGAATTGGAGATAGATTTCTCAAAAGGTTCAAATATTATTGTGGGTAAAATGGGTTCAGGAAAGACTTCAATTTTACAAGCGATTGCTTTCGGATTATTTGGTACTTTTTCTGAATTGAAAAAACGAGAACTAAAAATTTCAGATTTAATTAATCGAACTGCTAAAGAGAATTTCTCTGAAATTGAATTACATGTTCGGGATATTAAAAATAATAAATTTACAATTACTAGGCGAATTGAAGCTAACAAAAGTTCTGAGGCAATTGTAAGAGATACCAGTGGAAAATTAGTTGCTGGACCAAACCCTTCTTCAGCTAATTTCTATATTTCAGATAAGTTTAGACTTGATGAAGAGTTATTTCTTAGAACTGTTTATTCATTACAAAATGAAGCAGATATTCTATTACGCTTGAGTCCTGCTGAACGCAAACGGCAAGTTGATGAGTTAATGAATTTACATCGATTTGAAACAGCAAGAAAGTATTGTGTTTCACTTAGAAACAAGATTGGTGAACGAAAGAAAAATTTAATGGAAGTTTTAGAATCAGAAAATAAAGTTGAGATTAGGGCAAACATCGATCAATTAGTACGGGATATTGATAAAATTAAGGGAGAAAACATAGAATTATCTAGTGAATTAAAGGTTGTATTAAATAATGAATCACAATTTAAAGTAGAATTAGATTCTTTGAGACGACTAGATTCTGAATTAAATCAATTAATGAATTCAAGAAAATCTATTGAAAAGGAATTATCTGGAATAAAGATAAAACTTGCAGGTAAGGATGTTAGGCTAACTGAGTCACAAATAACTATTAATCTGAAAGAGTATGAATTAAAGAAAAGTGTAATTTCATCTTCAAAATCTGAATTAATATTAAAGAAAAATAAGTTAGAAAAACAATTAGTTGATCTTGAAAAGATAACTTCAATTGAAGAGAATAAGATTGTTGAATTATCAAAGAGAATTTCTGAAATAAATGAACTTCGGCAGAAACTTTCATCTATGGAATCAAAACACAAATTTACTGAACTAAGTGAAAAGATTGCAGGTTCTAAAGCTCAAGATAAGAAATTAGATAATGATTATAGGGAAAATGTTGCTGAAATGAATAATCTTAGAAAACATATTCAGGAACTTGAAACAGTTTCAGATATGTGTCCGGTTTGTAGAAATCATTTAACTCATACTACCAAAGATAGTTTGATCTCTGAAAGAAAAAGAGAGATTGCAAACCGTCTGATGAAGAATAATGAAATTCAAACTGTTCAGAAACGATTAAAAAAAGACTTAGAGGAATTTGAATCTTCGTATGCAAAACAGAAGAGGATTTTAGAAACTCTAGAACTTGAGAAAAATGTTCATTCTGAAAGAGATAGATTAAATTTGAATTTGGGTCGTAATCATAATAAGATTGAGCAATTTAATCGAGAAAAACAAATAGTTGATTCTGAAATAAAATCTTCTGAAGACGAATTGAGTTTGATAAATAAAGAAATGCAAAATTTACTCGGAGATAAATATGCTGTTGAATTAAAAGATCGAGAAATTAAATTATCCTCTGAACTTGAAACAATGATAACTAAAATTAATTTAATTAGTTTTAAACCTGAAGAACTAAATAATTCTGAACGCAAATATAACTTGACTATTCGTCGTGCTCAAGAGATTAAAACTTCATTATCAGGATCAAAAATTTTAGTTAAGGAAAAAGAACTAAGATATAAAGAACTAAAGGACAGACTTAAGAGATTGGCTGAATTTGAAAAAGAAATAAAGATTCTTTCGGAGAAAATTGAATTCCTTGGAAAATTAAAGAATGCAATTGTTGAAGCTCAAGAAGTTTTGCGTGATGATTTAATTCTTGCAGTCAATGAAGTTATGGCTTCGATTTGGCTTGAAATATATCCTTATGATTCCTGGACTAGTTTAAGGCTTTCAACAGTAGGAAAAGACTACACTCTTCAATTGAAAGAAGCAGACGGTGATTGGACTAATGTTGCAGGTTTTGCTTCAGGTGGTGAACGAATGCTTGCAAGTTTGGCTGCTAAGATAGCTTTTGCTAGAGTTTTGGCACCGTCATTGAATATGCTAATATTAGATGAACCAACACATAATTTAGATGAAATTGCAGTAAGGAATTTTATTGAAATAGTTCATGAAAACGTTTCTGAATTTATTGAACAGATATTTATAATCACTCATGATGAACGATTGGCTGAGAGTGCAAATAAAGTTGTAAAACTTATATAACACCAACTTCTTTATTCAACATGGAATTACACAAGCAAAAATGTGTTCCCTGTGAAGGTGGAACTCCAACACTAAAACCAAAACAAACAAAGGAATATCTAAATAAAACGCCCAAGTGGAAGGCAATAAAAAACCATCATATTCATCGAGAATTTAAATTCAAAGATTTTAACTCCGCACTGAAATTTGTAAATAAAGTAAGCAAAATAGCTGAAAGAGAAAACCATCATCCTGATATTAATCTAGGTTGGGGCTATGTCAATATGACAACTTATACTCATGCTATCAATGGATTAAGTATAAACGACTTTATCCTTGCTGCTAAGATTAATAGAATAAAAATATAAAGGGCGGTTAAGCCCTTATACAGATTCCAATAGTTCTGATAATTTCTTTAGAACTTCTTTATCTGCAGGAATAGCGATATTTTTACCTCTTGAGTAACGTTTCTCGCCTTCTTCGTTAGTAAAACCTCTGGAAACAGAGATAAATTCGTTTTCACCTTCATCGGATATTGCGACCTTTCTTGCAACTTCCAGGAAGTTATTTTTTCCAAATTTTATGTCTTCGGAACTTAGTGTTTTGAACTCTACCATTTTTTTTCCTTGTTAGCTCAATGAGCGTAAAGAATTACTTCGAATCATACTTAAAAATATTGCGAATCGCAATTCATATAAACATTAATCTTACTTGAAAAGTTCTCTTAAATATAACGGTGCTATCTTTTTTAGTTTATAATTTTGACCTTAAAAAACCTTTTTATATCTTTAGTTGCTTGATTTTTTACAATGACTGGAGAACAATACGATGGAGAAGTTCCATCTGGAAGAAAAGATTTTGAAGATACGACAAGAGGACGAAGACTAAGAGATGATTTGCTCAGGTCAGATCCATTAGATCTAGCTGTCTTTCCAGAAATTGTTATGAAGGATAATGCTTCAATAATTGGAGAATATTCAGCTCCAGTAAATACTATTCAATCAAAAAGTATTTTTGACGACATTGTGTATGATTGGATGAATAAATCACCAATTAGACCTGCACCTCATAAACTTAGTGGACTAGAATCATCAATCGCTTCAGGAGAACTATTTGAATTAATGTCGAATATTAGCACCATAAGATCTGAAATTGGAATAAATTTTGAAAAAATAACTGATGCTGAAACTGCTCGAGAAATGTTTGTAGCAGTCAGACACAATACGGGATATCACATGAAGGATATTTTTGATGAAGCTTGGGAAGATCATTCAGAGATAGTAGAAAAATATCCTTATGCAAAAATGCAATTTGAAATCGATATGCCTAAAGGTCTAGATAAATTCAAGAGTTTAACCACCTTTACTGAAGGAAATATGACTGCATTTGCAAATGCAGAAAACATGTTTTGGTACCAAGATGGATTATTATTATACGCATCTAATTTTGATATTTCGACAGGTGAAATTAATGATGTATTTGCTTTATCAAATGAAGCTTCAATTCATAAGACACCTTTTCATGAATTTAACGAACAATTCTATGATTCATTATGGAGCGAACACAAAGATCCTTCCGTTAATCCAATTATGCGACATTTAAGAGAGTTATATGAGGATAACGATCCAGCAAGACTAAAGAGTAAATTAAAAGAATCAATTAAAATTAATTCTGCGAGACTTGATGGCCATGTTGAGAGAATGGCAGTTAGCAAAATAATCTGCGATAGTGTTGATAAGTTCTCGCGAGAACATATTTTTGGTAAAAAATTGCCTACTGATAAAAATTTAGAATTACTTATTCGAGAAGGTATTATCTCTGCTGGAAATGCTTTGAATCGTGGAAATGTTATGTTATATAAACTTCCAATAACTAACGAAGAATAATTACTCGTTCATCAATCTTCTAATTTTTAAATTTCTTTGAAGAAAATATCCTGCAAGAATTACTTCATCCATCATAAAATGTACGCCCATTGATTGAGTGTTTCTTATCATTACTTCTTCTAATACTTCGTTCATTATTTTTCTGTAGTTGTTATCAGACTTGTTTTCTATGTATGTTTCAATCAAAGTGTGTTCTTCCTTCATCGAGAAAGGTTTGCTTATTTGAATATGATAAATTTCTTTACCGTCAGTAAGCGTGTATTTCTCTGTATTATCATTGTCTAAAATTTCAAAAATTGGTTCTAATGAGTTTGCTTGCGAATCACTTAACTCAGCTACTCTTTTATCTAAATCCATTCTAACAAAGTTTGATTGATTGTTTAGTTATTAAAGGTTA
>JABIPN010000030.1 GCA_018698915.1 Candidatus Woesearchaeota archaeon | reverse complement strand
TACAACATCGTCGAAAGTTACTGCTCTAAGACTTGATAAATCAGCTTGTTCCAGTGATCCGCCAGTTACTGCAAGTGCAGATGTAGTTCCGCCCACAACAACTTCTACATCGTAGTTTACGTTATCTCCTGGTACAGAGAAAGTAACAGTGTCTGAAGCTCTTGAATCTTTGTAGGAAGTAATAATGAATCCAGCTTGTGTTCGTGTGTCTTCATCCCATCCTGAGATATCTCGAGTTCCGTATCTTAAGTCGTTTGCAGTGGTTGTGTCACCATCAGAATCTCCGATGTATTCAAATGCATTGCTGGAATTTTCTGTATTTAATAGAATATTTCCGTGTGCATCTTCGTTCCCAATTGTCCAATTGAAGTCATTAGTTAAGTGGGATACTGCCAAAGTAACTTGTACACTTGTGTCTTTGAAATCAAGTGTAAAGGCGTTCCGCGCTGTTGCATTATCAGTCCAATCAGAAACATTGTGTATAAATGTAGGTTCATTGTTGGTTGTGTTCAAGTAAGCAAAATACACGTTAGTCCCAGTAGTATTTAGGTATGCCCATACTTGATCAGTTTTTGAGCTGTTAACTGTAAATGCATCATCTCCGGAAGCGCCTACTGCTTCGAAAAGTATTGCTTTACCGCTTGTTACATCTCCAATACCGCCACCATAACCTTTAATTTCAAGTCCGGTTTCAATGGAAACTTTATACTCCTGTCTGTCCTCAACTGCGTATTTGTTTAGGTACACTTCTCCATAACTATTTGGTAAACTAACTGATTCACCGTTTTCAACGGAAACTAAGTGTGTGTCATCTGAATCGTCAACAATTTGATCCCAACTTACGTTGATTAATGGTTTGTTTGTTGCAAGATTTGCTAGTTCCCATCTCCAATTTGGATCATTGTCATCTTCGCCAATGAATTCATCGTTGTTTTTGTAAGTCTTGGAAATGTCTTCTCCAATAGAAATTGTTGCAGAACCTGCTCCAACCTCATCCTTTGCAAAGTAACTTTCTCCTCTTATTTTGATTCCATTAACTGTCTTTGTGTTTGAGTCAACTACTTCAGTTGTTCCGTCAACATTAATTACTACGGATGAAGATCCTACTTCTTCCAAAGTAACAGTCTTTCCATCTACAACTACATCATCTCCAACCTTCATGAAATATTCTGTAGCTAAGTTAACTGTTAAAGAAGTATTTGTTGCTGCAGTAATTTCAAGGTCGTGACCTAATAGTGTGATATCGATTGAACTTGCACTTGTTGCATTTGATATCCAGTTGTCTCGATCCAATAAATCATCAAATACATATTGATATTTCATAGAATCTTTGTCCATTTCTAAGAATGTCATTGTTCCAAAGTCTTCGGATGGATTTGCACTTGTTAATCCTGTTTCAATGGATGCGCCGTCTGTGAATACGATTGTTTCGTGAACATCATAATTCTTATCAGAACCTACGTCGATATTAATCTCACCATCAAAAAGTGTGCTTACATCATCATCAACTACTCCAGTACCATTTGCTCCAGTACCGAATGCGGTTGAGTTACTTAGTGGAGTTCCAATCAAAATAGCTTTTGCTACTCCTCCAGTAACTTCTGTTGTTCCTGTTCCTGCTACTGTTGTTACAGCTGCTTGGGAAAGTGTTGTCATTATGTTAACTGCTCCTGCCATGTCTCGCGCTGGAGCTGAAGATCCAAGTACGATTTTTCCAACTAATTCGCCGTCTGTGACGAATGGTGCCGGATAGTCACCTAAATCTCCTGCTGCAACTGCGCCCATGGCGGTTGCTCCTAATAGTGTAGCCCCAGCAGTAATTGCTGCGACTCTCTTTACAGTTTCTCTTGCCTTCAAGACAAATTGTTTCTGCATTTTTTATCACCTTATTTTACATAGAACATAGTTCTATGTCAAAGTAATCTACTAATGGAAGTTTGGTTTAAAAACATTATTGTCATTTTTCGGTATACTTGGCTTTTTCCATATTTGGAACATTGACTGGTTTCTCGGTTTTTTATGTATTATCTATCGAACATACTATTTTTATTGCTATACTTCTTCGTTTAATTATGTCTGATGAACCAAGTTCTCGTGAAAATAAGAAGATTGTTCGAGATCTTAAGATAATTACTGCAATTTCCTTAGGTCAAAATAGGAATAAAGACCTAGCCAAAGTATTGGATACGGATAAGTCTTTTGCTTCAAAAAAAGTAAAGGAGTTAGAAGAACAAGGCCTAATTCGAAAAGAAGGTGAGGGAAAGGAAGTCAGATATGAAATCAATAAATTTAATGTAATGCGATTTCTTCAAAGTCGAGTTGTAATAAAATGGAAACAAAACGAAAATCAGGAAACAAGCGAAAATCGGGAAGATTTGAAATAACTATGTACAAGTTGCTAGTCATTTTTGTGATTAGTATATTTGTAGCTCTCGGGCTAGGCGTGGTTATTGGGGAAAATCTTGGGGAAGCTAGAACTTTAGTTGGACTAGAAGTGCCAGATTATTGTTCAGTTAGTTCAAATGCTGACGGTAATGCAATAACTTGTTCAGAACTTAGTGAGAATGTAACTGCTGCAGATATTTGCGCAATGTTAGATACTCCAGTAAAAGAAAGCCTCAAAATACTTATTGTTGCTTAGTCTTTTGGTTTTGAATCTCAGCCTCTAGAACCTTCTTTTGGGCAGCAAGACCTAGGATGAATTTCTCAGATTCCCTCATCTTAATTATTAGATCGTTTAATCGATCTTGGTGCGTCTGAGTATTTATTGTGAATTCTTTTGGTGCTATTATCTCTACACTTGAAACCATATAATCTAGAATTATATCAAATACTCGATCTGGATCTTCTAATAAAATTTCAATTTCTGCATATTGGGAGAACCATTTTATCTCTTTGTCAATTTTTTGAGGTGAAACAATTTTTGCTGAAATTTCTTTTCCTATTTCCAGTATTTCATCAATCTGTTTTCTAGTTGTTTTGTCAACTCCTGCCTCATCATTACCTTGAACTTGAATAGTAATTAGAACTTGAATATATCCTTCTTTTATTAATTTGTTAATCTCTAATTGTTTCATGAAGTTGAGTGGGGTGTAGACTTTTAAATTTGACTATTTGGAAATTAATTGAATTACATTTAATGCTAATGAGGCTAGAAGAAATAAATAAAATCCGATTATGACGAACCCTTTGTTTTCAGATTCGTATGCTAATTTTACTAATTTGTTTTTTATTTTGGGTTCTGGAATTATTTCTTGAGTTGGTAATTCTATTTGTATTATTTCTGATTTGTTTTCCTCGCGTTCGAGTGTTTCGATTTCTTTTATGTTAAATGTGGTTTGTGGTTCTATTATTTCATTTTGTTCTTCAATAGTTTCAGTTTGATTTGTTTCTTCAATTGTTTCGATTTGTGACTCAATTATTTCTGTTTGAGTTGGTTCTTCAATGATTTCTTGACAAAAATTTTCTTGTCCAGGTGTTGGATTGCATGCTTGCCAAGAGTTGTTAATTAGTTGTAGTGAAGCTCCGTTTCCATCTGCTTCTGTTAAAGGAATATATGTTATGTTTACGATTACTGTTCCGTTCTTTGATGTCTTTAGTACTAACGGTTCGCCGTTGTTTGTAAGTGACGGCCAGGAACTATCTATTATTGTTCCGTTGAAATTCGTGTCGTTTAGAAATGATTCTGGTTTGTCTACAATGACTGCATATTCGTTTGGTTCTAGAATTAAATCGTTAGTGTAGTTATTTAGTTTGTGATTACTTCCACTTTCGAAAAATCTCCAATCCGTAATATCTGTTGTATTTCCAGTATTATGTATTTCAATCCATTCTCTTCCAGCATCTGATCCGGGTACATCATACATTATTTCAGTGATTTCAATTTGTGCTGAGACAGTTGGTATGATTAATAGTAAACTTATTAGTTTCTTCATTAATTAAATGGTTAATTAATATAGATATATACTAAGTGACAAAAAAGTTGATTGCTTCTTTCTGGACAATGTTTTATAGTTCGAGTAGTTACTAAAAATATGGTTGCTCTTTTTGATAACCTAGGTTATATTGCGCCAATAATCGGTGTTGTCTTTATCATTGCTGCAATTATGATTGCTAAGCGGATGATGGCTGAAACTCCAGATACTCATGACAATAAAGGGAAAGATAAAAAAGACTCGAAAGATGAAGATGATAAAAAACCTGAAGATGAGGAAAAGGAAGTTGTTGAAGATTTGAATGTTGAAGCTGGAGTTGTTCATAAATTAGAGACTGAAGAAAAACGTGAACATGATGAAGAGGGTTTTGAAGAAGCGAGAGTGGGTGAGGTAGAAGAGGAAATTCAAGATGAAACTGCTGCAATTTCTGAGGAAGCTTCCGCCGAGAAGACGCATAATGAAGCTGCTGAGAAGAAGGCAATGGAACATGAGAAAAAGGCCATTGGAAAACTTGAGAAAGATTTGCAAGCAATTGCCAGGCAATTAAAACAGTATGTTGGTGATGAAAATAAACTTATTGGTGATTTTGGAACTGCTATTGAGAAATTGAGAAAATTGAATCAGAATATGGTTAGGATTGAGCTTTCCGTAGCTCCAGATAATGCTGAAGCAAATAATAAAGATCGTATTGGCGATATTCTTTCTTTGGAGCAAAAAAGAAAGGTGACGGAACAGAGTTCTGAACAAATTATTAATACTATTGAAGCTGAGATTAATCGAGTTAGAGCAGATATTCAGGGAGTAAAAAGTAGTTATAGTCAGCAAGCTCATGAAACTTTGAAGAATGATTTGTCAACTCTTAAATTATCTTTAGGTACTGAATTTCAGAAAATAACTGAAGTGCGAAGTGCGAATAATACGGAACTTAAGGAAATTGAATTGATGTTTGAAGAATCCGTAAAGGGTTTGGAAGAAGTTAAGGAAAAAATTGCTGAGAAAGCCGCCGAGGAGAAACGGAAGATAGAGGAGGAAAAGAAACGGTTGGAAAAGGAAGCTGCTGAAGAAAGGCGGAAGTTGGAAGAAGAAGAGCGTAACATTGCGGCCGAGCTTGAGAAAGCTAAGCAAGAGGCTGCGGCTGAAAAGCTAGGCAGTGCACTTAAGGCTCTTGAGGAAGAGAAAGTTCAGATTATTGAGAGGTTTCAAAATAGAGAACTAGCTCTTAGTGAATCGATGGCAAAGACAGCTAAGGAAAACATGAAGTTAATAGAAGACATGGATGATAATCGTGCAGAGGGAGAACTGGCTAGTGCTATGGACCTGATGCTGGAGGATAATGAGATGATGCATAATAGACTCCGTGAATTAAGAAGCGAGCGGAAAGAAATGATTGGAGAAATAAATAGAGAAATATTTGATAAGCGAGCGGAACTTAGAGGTTCTACTGTTAAATATGAGGGTAATACTAGGATCATTTCAAAAGGTGGATCAACACTTAAAATTTAATTCTAGAAATTAGTGGTCCGACCAAGATTCGAACTTGGGATCTTCCCGATGTAAACGGGACGTCATAACCAGACTAGACCATCGGACCGTAAGATACGCTAAATTATTTCGATTAAAAAGGTTTCTATTTGCTGGTTCCGCCAACTGCCCAAACATTGGTTTTTGCAGCTCCCAAATCAACTTGTAATGTGTAATTCTTAACATCAAATCCCTTCTCAATCAAAGATTCCAATACAACTTCTCGCTTGTCTTTACATGAATTTGCTGGTAATGTAGCAAAGAAATATTTTGTTTTAGGCATATCTTTAATTGTTTCTTTTATTTCTTTTTCATTCAATTCATTTAGGAAATATGTTGCAGTAATTAAATCAGTTTTAACTGTTGGATCTAATTGAGGTGGAATTATAACCCGTTCAAAGTTTACATTTTCTGATTTTTCTTGCTCGACTAGTTTTTGTCCAACCGGACATCTATCATATACTGTAAGAGTTATGTCTGGCTTAGCTAAAGCGTCGTGTGCTCTAACGCTCGGAATTCCGTGTGCTCCGCCGAGGTCAATAACTTTTCTTACGTCTCGATCGTATAATTCTTTGAATACTCCTGCAAGCAAAATTGCGCTTGTTGTGCTTATTCCAATTGCGCCCTTGTTATACAATTCAACCAATCTTGGATTTTCAGCGTATGCCGTTTCATGAATATCTTTCTTGTTGTTTTGTGCTCTTAGTAAATTCAATAATTCGAGTGTTTCAGGGTATTCGTTGGACTCTTCTAGAGTAATATAATCTACAATCTCCTGTTCTGGATTAACTTCACTGATTATTGAATCTAAGTTTTCTCGATTAGTTCCAAATAATTCAGTTATGTTTGCTTGAGTAATATCTAATTCTGTGTAATCTTTTAGTTTTGGTGTGTTTCTTATTTTTCTGAAACTTGCTTTTATTTGTTTTCCTTTACCTCTTATTTCTTCAAGAATCTCTTGGGAAATTTCTCCTTTTTTGTAGCTCCGCCTAAATCTTTCATAAATATTTCGGGGAGTTAATTCAATTCCGTTGTGTTCTAAGATTGTTTTGTTGTTATTAACAGAGAGCCCCTTTTCGAGTCTTAATCTTTCAAGTTCGATTAGATCTTCAGTAGTTAGTTTTCCTCTTATTTCTTCAAGAATCTCTTTGGAAATTTCTCCTTTTTTGTAGCTCAGCCCAAATCTTGCATAAATATTTTGGGGAGTTAATTCAATTCCG
>JABIPN010000029.1 GCA_018698915.1 Candidatus Woesearchaeota archaeon | reverse complement strand
TGACTTCTGCCCAGTGCTAGTATCTGAAAGCGGTTTTCAAGCTGCCTAAGGACTGGTAAACGGCGGGGGTAACTATGACCCTCTTAAGGTAGCGAAATACCTTGGCCATTAAATGTGGTCGTGCATGAACGGAGTAACGAGACTGACACTGTCCCAGAGTTGAACCTCATGAACTTACTTTTCTGGGGAATGGGCCAGAGACTTCCATTGGGACGATAAGACCCCGTAGAGCTTTACTATAGCTTGTAGCTGTTATATTGCTGTGTTTGCACAGTGTATAGGGGAGGCTTCGAAGCATTGTTTCCGGACGATGTGGAGCCGACGATGTAACACCCTACAGACATATTGATATGACTTACCTGAAAGGGAACACCTATAGGCGGATAGTTTGAGTGGGGCGCTACCCTCCTGAAAAGGTATCAGGAGGAACCTAAGGTCAGCTCAGCCTGGTTGGAAACCAGGTGTAGAGTTTAAGAGCAAAAGCTGGCTTGACTGAGATCTGCAAAGCAAAGGTTTCAGACGCGAAAGCGAGGTCTAGAGAACCCCTATGTCCCTCTTACTGAGGGCTAGGATTGATAGAAAAGCTACCTCGGGGATAATTGAGTGGTGCCGTGTTAGAGTACATATCGACCACGGCGCTTGCGACTTCGTTGTCGGCTCTGCTTATCCTGGCTGTGCAACAGCAGCCAAGGGTGCGGGAGTTCACCGATTAAAAAGCACCGTGAGCTGGGTTCAGAACGCTGTGAAGCAGTTTGTTTGATATCTACTGGAAGTGTTGGGAGTCTGAAGAGAAGCTGCCTCTAGTACGAAAGGAACGAGGTGTCCGAGCCTCTGGTGTATCTGTTGTCCGACAGGGCAGGCAGAGCAGCTACGCTCGAAGTGGATAACTTCTGAAAGCATCTAAGAAGGAAGCCACCTGTGAAAAGAGACTCTCTAGGTACTTGTAAAAGACAAGTTTGATAGGACTGGGGTGTACGCATCGAGGAAACGAGATGTTTAGCCCGCGGTTACTAATAGCCTTAAAGTTTATTTTACCCATTCTGGAGGTCTACCTTTATATTTTCTTTTTTTAGAAACATTTATCATTGACTTGAGATTATCATAACTATGCGAAGACGTATTAGAAAACTGACAAATATTCAAACATTTTCATTAGTAATATTTTCTGCAATAGTTGTATATTTAGTTGACTGGTTTATTCTAAGGTCTCTTGGAATTTTACCTAGTGTAGAATTTATTATCGATGTAGTGTTGTTTTATGTATTTTTCAAACTTGTTCAGAAAGAAGCTCCAAAATTATTGAGCTGATTTTTATGACACCGTAACTCTTTTAAACCTCTAAAATGCTGTTTAATCAACGCAGAGAGGCAGACCGTCGGCGCTTGCGCTGTGGAAAGTCCACCCACTCACGAAGTCCACTGAGCTTTAATCGGCTCGTCTGGCAACAGAAACGAACTGCTCTGTTCGTACAATGATCCTCACGGTGAGGTTGTACAGAGTAAGATGAAAAAATGTCAGACTGGATGAGTGCAAGGTTAAAAACCGCTTAGTCAAATGTCTGCACAGTCTTTCCAATTGAGGAGACTGACAGAAGGTGGCTTACATCTCTGCGTTTATATTCACTCATTTCAAACATTTTTTAAACTCGCATTTTAGTTTTAACTATGGCAAAGAAAAACAAAATGAGAATGCCTTCCTCACAAGGTGGACTAGTTAATTACTATGATGAGAATAAAGCCTATGTAAATATTTCTCCGAAATTTGTTATCGGATTAACAGTTACAATTACTGTTTTAGCAATTGTAGTTCGATTGATATAATTATGAAAATCATATCTTGGAATGTGAACGGAATTCGTGCGGTACTGAAAAAAGGTTTTGTAGATTTTGTTGATAACTCAAAACCAGATATTTTATGTTTACAAGAAACTAAAGCACACCCGGATCAAGTTGATAAACTTCTAGATGATTATGAACATCACTATTGGAATAGTGCCGATAAGAAAGGTTATTCTGGTACTGCGGTTTTTTCTAAAATTAAACCTTTGAAAGTAAGGTATGGTGGTGGACTTGCTGAAGGTGAAACTGAAGGTCGCGTAATTACTTTAGAATATGATAAATTCTACTTAGTTAATGTTTATACTCCAAATTCTCAAAGAGGTCTGACTCGTTTAACCTATCGTAAAAAATGGGACAAGGCTTTTTTGAAATATCTGAAAGAGTTAGATAAGCCAGTTATTTTATGTGGTGATTTGAATGTTGCACACAAAGAAATTGATTTGGCACGTCCAAAAAATAATGTTAAGAATGCAGGATTTACTCCTGAAGAACGTAGTGGGTTTGATAATTATCTTAATTCTGGTTTTGTAGATACATTTAGAATGTTTACAACTGAGGGAGAACATTATTCTTTTTGGAGTTATATGTTTAATGCTAGAAAGAAAAATATTGGTTGGAGAATTGACTATTTTTGTGTATCTGAAAAATTGAAAGCAAAGGTCAAGAGTTCTCGAATTTTGAAAATGGTTATGGGTTCAGATCATGCTCCTGTTGAAATAAAAATAGATATTTAATATACATACGCAGTATGTAATAATATGAGAAAGTATTATATATGTAAAGTAATTCTTAGCTATATGCCGCGTGATAGAATTAGTATTACTATTGATAAAGTTCTTTTGAGTTGGATTGACCGCGAAGTCAAGAGTCGACGGTTTTCAAGCAGAAGTCATGCGCTTGAATATGTAGTTTCTAGATATGGAAAGAAATAAACCACTCCTCATAGTCAGCAATTTAGCAGTAATTATTGGAATTTCTATTCTTGTCTTAAGCGGTTTAATTTTTACAGTGTTTAATACTCCAACAGGATTTTTTGACGGAACAATTTCTGGTTTTGCAACGGCAGATTCTACTATAAATAACGCGGCAGTTAATTTGAACGGATTTGAACAACGAGACGCAGTTGTTGGACAGGAAGTTGAATGGATTAATCCAGACACTAATGAAATTGTTACAACGATAGCGCCCGAGGTTAGTGAAACAGCGGAGTCAGAAGTTGATGGTAAAATTCAAAAGAAAGTAACTGTTGCTTCTGATTTCCACTACCAAAATGTTTTGACATATGCATCTGTTCCGGATTTGATTCCAGAGCAGGTTAGATTGTATTGGATGATTGATGGAGTTAAGACTGAGGTTACTGAAGATGTTGATTTTGATGTGACTTTTTATGATGAAAATAATGATAATTTGATTGATAAGATTTCATGGATTACTCCTCATCTTTCTGAACAGGAATTTATTCTTGAATTTGATATTACTGTTATTAATCCATGGGAATTTGGACAGAGCGGCGGTGAATGG
>JABIPN010000028.1 GCA_018698915.1 Candidatus Woesearchaeota archaeon | reverse complement strand
TGACTTCTGCCCAGTGCTAGTATCTGAAAGCGGTTTTCAAGCTGCCTAAGGACTGGTAAACGGCGGGGGTAACTATGACCCTCTTAAGGTAGCGAAATACCTTGGCCATTAAATGTGGTCGTGCATGAACGGAGTAACGAGGTTGACACTGTCCCAGGGTTGAGTCTCATGAACTTACTATTCTGGGGAATGGGCCAGAGACTTCCAGTGGGACGCTGAGACCCCGTAGAGCTTTACTGTAGCTTGTAGCTGTTATATTGCTGTGTTTGCATAGTGTATAGGGGAGGCTTCGAAGCATTGTTTCCGGACAATGTGGAGCCACCGATGTAACACCCTACCTTCATATCGATATGACTTACCCGAAAGGGAACACCTATAGGCGGACAGTTTGAGTGGGGCGCTCCCCTCCTGAAAATGTATCAGGAGGAACCTAAGGTCAGCTCAGTCCGGTTGGAAACCGGATGTAGAGTTCAAGAGCAAAAGCTGGCTTGACTGAGATCTGCAAAGCAAAGGTTTCAGACACGAAAGTGTGGTCTAGAGAACCCCTATGTCCCTCTTACTGAGGGCTAGGATTGATAGAAAAGCTACCTCGGGGATAATTGAGTGGTGCCGTGCTAGAGTACATATCGACCACGGCGCTTGCGACTTCGATGTCGGCTCTGCTTATCCTGGCTGTGCACCAGCAGCCAAGGGTGCGGGAGTTCACCGATTAAAAAGCACCGTGAGCTGGGTTGAGAACGCTGTGAAGCAGTTTGTTTTATATCTAATGGAAGTGTTGGGAGTCTGAGGAGAAGCTGTCTCTAGTACGAAAGGAACGAGATGTCCGAGCCTCTGGTGTATCTGTTGTCCGACAGGGCAGGCAGAGCAGCTACGCTCGAAGTGGATAACTTCTGAAAGCATCTAAGAAGGAAGCCACCTGTGAAAAGAGACTCTCTCGGCACTTGTAAAAGACAAGTTTGATAGGACTGGGATGTACGCATCAAGGAAACGAGATGTTTAGTCCGCAGTTACTAATAGCCTTAAAGTTTATCTTACCCATTCTGGAGGTCTACTCATATTCTTTTTTAGAAACATTTATCATTGACTTAAGTTTATCAAAACTATGGTAAGACGTCGTAGAAAATTGACAAATGTACAAACCTTAGCTTTAGTACTATTTTCTGCATTAGTTGTTTACTTAGTTGATTGGTTTATTCTGAGACCTTTAGGAATATTACCAATTGTTGAATTCCTAATTGATGTTGTTTTGTTCTATGTATTTTTCAAACTTGTACAGAAAGAAGCTCCAAATATATTACATTAATTCTTTCGCAACTTGATGAGTAACAATCAGAATTCCTAATCCTACAATTATTGATATTATTGAACTCATAACAAGGTCAGAAGAATATAGCTATAGATCTAATAAATTCCAAATACCGCTCCAAACTGAAATTACTGCAGTTCCTATGATTAATGCTAATATCAAGTGGTTATTTTTTAGTTTGTACATTTTGGTTCTAATCACTTCAACAATATAAATCTTTCAGGCACCGTAACTCTTTTAAAGCTCTAAAATGGCGTTAATTTAACGCAGAGAGGCAGACCGTCGGCGCTTGCGCTGTGGAAAGTCCACCCACTCACGAAGTCCATTGAGCTTTAATCGGCTCGTTTGACAACAGAAACGAACTGCTCTGTTCGTACGATGATCCTCACGGTGAGGTTGTACAGAGTAAGATGAAAAAATGTTAAACTGGATGAGTGCAAGGTTAAAAACCGCTTAGTCAAATGTCTGCACAGTCTTTCCAATTGAGGGGAC
This sequence comes from Candidatus Woesearchaeota archaeon, assembly GCA_018698915.1. Lineage (GTDB taxonomy): Archaea > Nanobdellota > Nanobdellia > UBA10117 > ARS21 > JAAZWY01. The sequence goes on along the minus strand of JABIPN010000028.1, from coordinate 4,050 downwards.
TGACAGAAGGTGGCTTACATCTCTGCGTTTATATTCATTCTTTTCGAGCATTTTTTAAACCAGCATTTTAGTTTTAATTATGGCAAAGAAAAATAAGATGAGAATGCCTTCATCGCAAGGTGGTTTAGTTAATTACTACGATGAAAATAAGGCACATATTAATATTTCTCCAAAGTTTGTCATTGGACTGACTGTAACTATTACTATTTTAGCAATTGTGATTCGTCTGATATAATTATGAAAATCATATCCTGGAATGTGAATGGAATTCGAGCAGTTATGAAAAAAGGATTTTCAGATTTTGCTCATAAAACAAATCCAGATATTTTATGTTTACAAGAAACAAAAGCACATCCCGATCAAGTTGATAAGATGTTAGATAATTATGAACATCACTATTGGAATAGTGCAGATAAGAAAGGTTATTCCGGTACTGCAGTTTTTTCTAAAGTTAAACCATTGAAAGTTACTTATGGTGGCGGTCTTGAAGAAGGAGATACAGAAGGCAGAGTAATTATTTTAGAGTTTGATAAATTTCATTTAGTAAATGTTTATACTCCAAATTCTCAAAGAGGATTGACTCGTTTAAGTTATCGACAAAAATGGGATGATGCTTTTTTGAAGTTACTTAAAAAATTAGAAAAGAGTAAACCCGTTATTTTATGTGGTGATTTGAATGTTGCTCACAAGGAAATTGATCTTGCTCGTCCAAAAAACAATGTTAAGAATGCAGGATTTACTTTTGAAGAACGTTCGGGTTTTGATAATTATATTTCTGCAGGATTTGTAGATACATTTAGAATGTTTACTGATGCTGGAGAACACTACTCCTTTTGGAGTTATATGTTTAATGCGCGGAAGAAAAATATTGGTTGGAGAATTGATTATTTTATGGTTTCTAAAAAATTGAAAAATAAAGTAAAAAATTCACGAATTTTGAAAATGGTCATGGGTTCTGATCATGCTCCGGTTGAACTTAAAATAGACATTTAGTAGTTACTTTTTTATTGTCTGAAGAGTTAATATTTTTATGAGAAAATTGTTTTTGTCAGTATTATTGTTACTTCTATTTAGTTCAGTTTATGCAACGAGTATTTCTTTCACTGAACCCCTTGAAAGTTCAGAATTTAATCTAGGTCAAACAATTACTGCTGAAGGTTATGTAACTTCTACAGATAATGCTGATGTTTCAATAATTCTTTCTCTTGACGGAACTGAACTTAGTTCATTAGATACAACTATTTCTTCAGGACAAGTTATATCCTTTGAAAATTTATTCGATATTCAAGAGTTTAGTCTGAATTCAGATGGAAACCATACAGTTTCTCTTGCAATTAGAGAAGGAACTTTAACTTTGATTGAAGAATCATTTGATATTATTGGTTCAAATAATTTAACAATTTCAGTAGGTGAACTTGATGAAACTTACAATATTGGTGATACTATTTTGATTGAAGGTTTTGTTTCAGGAGTTGGAGGTTTATTTGATTCTGAAATAACATTAACGTATGGTGAGTTAAGTTTATCACAAGAAACAGTTAATGGATTTTTCTCCTTTAATTTTACGGGAGAATCAGATGTTTCAGAAGCAACTTTGTCTGTATCTGAGGATGCAGGAAATGAAGGAAGTTTGGAACTTCAACTTTTTATTTCAAAAAATTTAGTTATTGAGCCAGGTATTGAAATCCTTGAAAGTGGTAATAGACATATCAAATTAAATGTAAAAGTTTACAATTCACAAAGTGTTTTGGTTTCGCCAGATAGTTTGAATATTGAAGTTAGTGGAGCAGATAGTTTCAATAAAAAAATAAAAGCAGATGAAGAAATTAAATTTAGTAAGTCTGGCGAGTATGAGTTAAAGTTCATTGCAACTCAGGGTGATTTATCTGGCGTGTTTATTCGAGATCTAACTGTAAAGGAAGGACTTGGTTCAGCTAAGATTGATATAGCTCCACAAATGTTCAAAACTTCAAATGTAAATTATAAAATTATTCTGAAAGATTCATTTGGAGAGATTATGCTTAATTCTAATTTTTATATTGTTCTTCTTGGTCCTGAAAGTTCAAAAATTGTTGAGAAACATCAAACTAATAGTAAGGGAAAGTATGAGGGAAAGATTGATACCTCTGAGGCACTTTCAGGTTCATGGAGTATGGCAGTTATTCGCGATTTACCCGTAGGCTTTGATGAAAATTCAGAACTTGCATCACTTCAATTTTTAGATGTAATTGCAACCAAAAATTTTGAAATAGTATCAAATTTAGATTTTAATGTGGTAATTACTAGCAGAGATGTTATTGATGATGAAATTATAATTAAAGGTTATGTTGAAAATGTAGGTAATCTCAGAGGAGATGATGTTTCAATAATAATTGATTGTCCGCAATGTGAAAATACGCATAATATTTTGAAAGTTTCATTAGATCCAGGTGAGAGATACGATTTTGAAGAAGCTTATGCCACTTCAGAAAATTTAAAGAGCGTTGAAATTAATGAACATTTAAAATTATTTATTCCTAATTTAAAGAACTTATTTTTCAATGAATTTTTCTCAATATTTTTAATTACTTTATTCTTTAGTTATTCTCGATTAAGAAAAATTAAGTTCAATTCCTTAATGGTGAAGATTCCATCAAGTTTACTTTTTAATTTCAAATATAATCCCTCTTTGAAAAGATTAAAAGAATCTTGGAAGAAATTAATGTTAAATGACGGTGCTAACTTTTTGATAACTACAGTCGGAGCTGCACTCGTACTTGCAATAGCTTTTGATATTAGCAATTCAACTGGTGCATTTTTCAAAGAGCTACTTTTTTTGAGTTTAATAATAATTATAACTTTTTCATCAGTTCATAAATGGATTTCTTTAAGGTATTCTACAAAAGGCACTGTTGAGTTTTGGCCACTAGGGAGTTTGTTACTGTTTATTACTGCTTTAATTTTTGGAGTTCCATTTGGATCTCCTTATCGATTGAAAGGTTTGAATAAATCAATTTTAACTTTATTGAATCCACTGTTCACGTTAATCTTTGCAGTAGTTGCAATATTGATTTATGCAACTTCTTCAAGTCCTGTTGTTGCTGCTTTGGCAACGATATCAATAACTTTGGCCTTCTTTCATATGATTCCAGTAAACTCATTAAATGGAACTTTGGTTTTGAAATCATATCCTAATTTATGGTTTGGATTGTTTGTATTAGTTATGTTTGTTTATGTATGGATTAAGATTGTTATGCCGTGGTTAGTATTTGTTTAGTACATATTAAGTATGTATAAGTATGAGAAAGTATTATATATGAAAAGTAGTTTAAATATCTATGCCGCGTGACAGAATTAGTATCACTATTGATAAAGTTCTTTTGAATTGGATTGATCGAGAAGTCAAGAGTCGGCGATTTTCAAGCAGAAGTCATGCGCTTGAATATGTAGTTTCTAGATATGGAAAGAAATAGACCTCTCTTTATAGTCAACAATTTAGCAGTAATTCTTGGAATTTCTATTATCGTATTGAGTGGTCTGGTTTTTGCGACATTTAATACTCCAACAGGATTTTTTGACGGAACAATTTCTGGATTTTCAACGGCAGATTTGAATGATTCCACCACAAATAACGCGGCAGTTAATTTGAGTGGATTCGAACAAGGAACTGCAGTTGTTGGTCAAGATGTTGAGTGGATAAATCTTAACACAAGTGAGATTGTTACTACAGCAGCACCCGAAGTAAGTGAGACGACAGAGTCAGAAGTTGAGGGCAAACTTCAAAAGAAAGTTACCGTTGCTTCAGAGTTTCACTATCAAAAGGTTTTGACTTATGCTTCAATTCCCGATTTAACTCCAGATCAAGTTAAGTTGTATTGGATGATTGACGGTGTTAAAACTGATATTACAGAGAGAGAAGAGTTCAATCTAACTTTTTATGATGAAAATAATGATAATTTGATTGATAAGATTTCATGGATTACTCCTCATCTTTCTGAACAGGAATTTATTCTTGAATTTGATATTACTGTTATTAATCCATGGGAATTTGGACAGAGCGGCGGTGAATGG
>JABIPN010000027.1 GCA_018698915.1 Candidatus Woesearchaeota archaeon | reverse complement strand
TTTTGGCTTCGTTGGCTTTGGACAAAACTAGTCCTCTTTTTGTGCAAAATCCAACGAGGAGATAGCTTTTGGGTCTTCTGGAGAGCACAAATGTTGAAATGAAATTGACGGAGAAACTCCGATGATTAAACAAGATTTTCTAATCTTTTCTTTGTAGGCTTTACTACAAAACAATGATTTAATGCTTGTAGTGCTTTAAGACCAACACCAACTGTAAGTCCCATAACTGTAACAATGTTGTCTATACTATGTGCCCATGTGTTAATTACATCAGTTGTTTTGGCTGCATCAACGTCTACTCCTTCGAGAACTCCTAAATATTGACTGAGAACTGTTCTTGCACCAAGATAAAGGAGTGTCCCTTTTATTGCAAGGTTCCCGTATTTTCTTGCTACTTCTTTTTCTTGTTGGGCTCTTTGTAATACTCCAGAGATATAATTTACTTCCTCTTGAGCATCCATGAAAATCATTCCGCCTTTGGAAGGGGCATAGTCTTTAGGTTTTTCAATTGTCATTTTAATCTAAATATTTGATAATTTCTTATTGTCCATTAATCTTCAGAACATTTAAAGCTCTTGCTGCAGAATGATACGCTTCCTCGGAAGGTTTAACAGAAAGATAATGATGAGCAAATTGTAGTGCTTTAAGACCAACTCCTGCTGCACCTACAATCAATGATATTCTCTCAGGGGTAGGTAGTTCACTAAATGTTTTTTCAAAACCAGTCTCTTCAGTAATACCTAATTGATATAATGCAGTTTTGGCCCCAATATAACAAAGTGATAGGCCAAGTGCGGTTTTACTTGCGGCTTTGAGGGACGCCTTTACATTCAGAGAGTGTTCAAATTCAAAACTCGCATTGGATTCTCTTAGTTTTGCAATCCTATGTTTTTCTTCATAAGGAATTACTTCTGGTTGAACTGTTGCTTCTAGTGACATTTTTAATAATTTTAATTTTGAGTTTAAAAATATTTGCATATTATACGAACCTGGCTTAAAAAGGAGAGCGAAGCCGAAAGAAAGCCTTATAACCCCTACTCGGAAAATCCATATTATGGAACTTTATGTAGAAGAAATTGCAGAAAAATTAGGAGTAACTCAAGATACGCCCAATAGGTTAAGGCCAACATTACATGACTCTATAGCCCATCATTTTTTCCCACATTTTGAGAAAATTGTAGATGATTCTGGAGCCGTTTTTGTTGCTCAGTTGGTTAGAGATCTTGCTCCATTGATAAGAAGTTCTTCACAAGGAAAATTCATTAAACCATATGGATTGGCTGCACTTACTACAAGAATTATGAAGTTAACAGATGAAATGGGAAGTGAATGGGGCTTAGAAACTATTTCACTTAGAGATGCTGTTGAAAGGGCCTATGGAGAATTTGATGGGTTTAAGATTATGAATCCTGCTAAGAAAGAATCAAACATCGGTATTGTTAGTTGTACTAGTAACCTGTTATACAAACCGGCTAATGAAGGAAGGCTTGAAGACTTTGTTAGACTTCATACAACAAATCCTAGAAACGTTTTGATGATAGATTACAAACCTTGAAATAAAAAATGACAGAAAAAAGTAGACTTATAGATCTAATGAAAGATTGTTTGGAAAGAAAATTTCCACACTATGAACCTAATCACGTCGTGAAAGCAGCACAACTTTCTAAGGAAGGAGAATTTTGGATCGGATATAAAACAAACCTTGACCCATTTGCAGAAGAATCTACCCATTTAGATATTAATCTTTGTGGAGATACTTGCTTTCTTGTGTCAATTGGATTGGAACGGGATAAAAGAGGGCAAGGATTTGGAAGAAATCTTTATAGTGCTGTAGAAGAATTTGCTAAGTTGGCTGGTTCAAAATCTGTGAGAATGACTGCTTCTGGATGGACTCCAAGTGGAAAAACACGTCAAGATTATATGGTTGGTTTAGGTTATACTGCCATAGGAAATATGGAAGTTCAAAAAGTTCTTTAAATACGACCCATAAAACTTAAGTATTCTCGATACATTTGAAGTTAAATGCTTCAAAGACTTGCTTACCAAAATTTAACAAAGAAGATTGGAGACACGGTGGCGGCTCCTTACAAAACGGCGAGAGATTTTGGAGAAACAAAGACTGCAAGTTCACTTGTACAGCTTTCCTCTATGGCTGGAGCAATTTTACCCGTTAAATACTTTGCAGAGAATGTTGTTTCTACAGAGAGTCCTGCGATGTTTGTGGCCTCCTTTGCTGCCACAGTGGGAGTAGGAGCGTTGGGAGGAATTCTGAGTTATGCCTTAGGCATGTCAGGAGTATTAGTCCATAAGATGTTCCCAAAAGATAAATATGCTAGGTTGGAAAGTAGAATTGAATCTGAAGTTTAATTTTTCAACAAACTAACGTAAATCTTTTTCTTACTCTTTTCTTTTTCTTCTACTAATTTTTGTTTATACTCTTCAGAACATTCACTTAATCTTTTTAGACCATCATTTATAATAATCTCAGGATCAATGTGCCGAAACTTTTTTCTTAGAAGAATTTCTCCTTCAGTGTCTGATTCCTTAAATGAAAATCCATTTCTTAATTGATTTAATCCGTTAATTATTTCGGAGTTATTTGATTTTAAGAGTACATTAATAATATCTTCATCTGTTTTTTTGAAATCTTCGAGAGTTATGTGTTTACAATCCAATGCTTTTTTTAGAATTTCTGCAAGAAGATGATATCTGGTTTTAGATTCAACACCTGCCCAGTTATCGTGATGTAATTTAATGTAAAACTCACTGAACCTTTCTGCAGCAGATTGATTTTTAAGAACAATGTGGCCATTAGAAGTTGTTAGGTTAGAAATTACTAACTCAGTTTGTTCTTTATCTCCCCTTGCAACAATTTCCCTAAGAGTGTAGTCTACACGATCTGCACAAAGTAGTGGAAGATCTTGTTCTAGTAGAGTAAATATTTCATGGTCAACTATTTCATCGCTGTTTATTTCATACTTTTTTAGTATTGAAGGAATTTCAGAAGAATCTACGAATTGTTTGAAGATACTGTCTTGATAGTTATCTTTTGCTGGGTCTCCAATTATCCAATCAATTACATGGGAAAATGCAGTGTGTGATGCATCGTGAAGTAAACCTGCTATTTGTTCTTTTAATGAAGCTCCGAGTTTACGAAGAAGAACCATAACTCCAATTGAATGTTCATATCTTGAAAATGTCGGATGGTGGAAATATTCTTGAGGTAACCCTAGTTGTGAAATGCCTTTTAGACGTTGTATACTTGGAGAATTTATTAAATCTATTAGAACTTGTTCTGTGATTTCTGTATCGCCAAAAACTGTGTCTTGAATTAGCATAGTTTTAATTTGAAAGGGTTATTTAAGAATATTTAGGGCTTTTCTTAGATAACCTTTAAAGCCCAATTGTATATTCTCCTCGTATGAACCTACTTAATCAATTAAGCGGAGCCAAAGGATTATTCTTAGTCTACGGGAAGGCGGGAGTAGGGAAAACTACTTTCTTAATGGAGTTATTAAATCACACTAAGGGCAAAGCATTCATAATTGATTCTGAAAATGGGTTTAGTATTGATAGGTTCAAACAAATATCTGACAAGGATGTGGAACTAGACGGA